>JAISYN010000077.1 GCA_031269915.1 Synergistaceae bacterium | reverse complement strand
CTTCTCGGTTACTACACAATCATGACTTCCGAAGTGGATAAAAGCGACGCGGAGGTCATAAGCAAGTATCACGGTCTGTCGCGCATAGAAGATTCGTTTCGGATAACGAAGGGCGACCTTGAGGGAAGGCCTATATACGTGAGCACACCTAAACATATCAACGCTCACTTTCTATTATGCTTTATCGCACTCACAATGATTCGAATCATCCAATACAAGGTTTTAAGGCATCAAGGAAAAGAGTCTTTGAATATTGACGGTTGGGAATCCGGCATTACTGCGGAAAGGATACAGAAAGCACTCAGTTCCTGGAATGCAGACGGCCTTCCTAACGGTTATTACCGTCTCACTAAACCGGGCGAAGATTTGCGCATGATTTTAGATGCTTTTGGCGTTGACACCGATTTACGTCTTCCAACCGCCACTGAATTAAGACGGTTGAAATGTAGTTTCGACAAGACAGCTTTTATATAGCTATAATTTTATATTCTTTCAACCACGAAATTATTCAGTCTTTGCAATGCTTTATGCCTGGCATTTTGTAGATTTGCTGTTAAACTCGGGAAAACACTTGGAATATAAGATGAGGCTTTTTATGGCAAAATCGTAAGTGAGCGCGCTTTGCTCACTCCAGATTTTTAACTCATTTTGACAAAGGGGGCAAAACATATTGAATCTGCAATCGACTGTAAAGCTGAATAACGGCGTGGAAATCCCCCAGGTCGGGTTCGGCACTTTCCAGGCCGGCGGGGATGACGTGATAAACGCGGTGACATGGGCGATAGAGGCCGGATATCGTCACATAGATACGGCTGCCGCTTACGGCAACGAAGGAGGGGTAGCGGAGGGCATCCGCCGCAGCGGCGTGCCGCGGGACGAGCTTTTTGTCACGACCAAACTCTGGAACGAGGAAATGCGGCGCGACAATCAGAAGAAAGCCTTTGACGAAAGCCTGAAGCTTCTGGGACTCGATTACGTCGACCTCTATCTCATCCACTGGCCCGTCCCCGGCAAATATGCCGATTCGTGGAAAGCGCTCGGGGAAATTTATCGCTCAGGCAGGGCGAAAGCCATCGGGGTCAGCAATTTCAACGTCCGTCACCTGGACGATATAGAAAAATCCTCCGATCTCATCCCGGCCGTAAACCAGATCGAACTGCACCCGTATCTGTCGCAGCAGACCATCACAAAAACCTGCGCGGAACGCGGGATCGCGGTCGAGTCATGGAGCCCTCTCGGCGCGTCGAAAAACAACCTGCTATCCGACCCGACGTTGGCTGAAACAGGCAAAAAGTACGGCAAAACCCCGGCTCAGGCGATACTCAGATGGAATATCCAGCACGGATACATAGTGATCCCAAAATCGATTAAAAAGCATCGGATAATTGAAAACAGCCAGTTGTTCGACTTCGAGCTATCAGCCGGCGATATGGAGCGGATCGACGGGTTGAACAGGGACGAACGCACGGGACCAGACCCCGAAACGTTCGATTTTTGAAAATAGCCAAACACAATAAGGGGTTGCCGAACTTGCCAGGAGCAGCCCCTCTTTTTTTGCGGCCGGCGGTCAGATGAAGGCGAGTGCCGCCTCCGCCGCCGAAGCGGCATCCGGCGAGTAGCTGTCCGCGCCTATCTGGTCGCAGTAGACCTGCGTGACAGGAGCGCCGCCCACCATAATTTTCACCTTGTCCGCCAGATCCGAGGCTTTTATTGTATCCACGACGTTCTTCATCTCGCCCATTGTAGTAGTGAGGAGGGCTGAACAGCAGACTATCGACGCGCCGTTCTCCTTGGCGGCTTCGAGAAAACGCGGCGCCGGCACGTCGACGCCGAGATCGATCATCTCTATGCCGCGACCCTCCATCATCATTTTCACGAGATTTTTGCCGATGTCGTGCAAGTCGCCCTTCACCGTGCCTATGACAGCCTTGCCGCGAGCCCCGATGCCCTTCTCGGCCAGCACCGGCTTTAAGATCTCCGCGCCCTTGTTCATGGCGCGCGCCGCCACGAGCACTTCCGGAACGAAAATCTCGTTGGCCTTGAATTTGGTTCCAATCACGCCCATGCCAGCCAGAAGCCCCTCGTCGAGGATCTTCTGCGGAGCGACCCCTTCCCCCAGCGCCCGCTCCACAAGCTCCACAACCACCTTTGCCTTGCCTTTTTGAAGGTTCTCGCTTATCTCGTCAAGGATATCGGCCACCATTGCAACCTCCCAAAAAATTATGGATATCTTGCATCCGCAATTCTACCTACAAAGCTATTATAGCAGGAGATAACAACCTGTATAGGTGATAGTCCTCGGCCCGTAATAATAACCGAGGCCATTTTTAGCGCAGACGTCGCTCACAATGAGGCCGAACGCCTCCATGGACGAGATGGCGCTGCCGGGGTTTCGACAGGGCTCGGGGTAAGCGCAGACCGCGCACGCCTGACAGGAACCGTTGCCAAGCGCCAGCAGATTCGGATACTCGATGGCGAGCTCGCGGCGAAACGAGGCGAAGGCGCGTCTTTGCCTCTTGTCGGCGTCAAGCATCGACTCGTAGTCGAAATCGTCCTCCATCTCTCCCGTGGTCTGCACGATCAAACCGGATTTATAGCGCGAGACGATTCTGGCGTTGTCCTCCAAATTGCCGCAGGCAGGCGGGCACGTCCAGCACTTGCCGAAGCAATTGCACTTGTCCTCGCGGCACATGTCGCGCACCTCGCTTCTCAGTTCGAGAGTCGAGACGTCCAGCATCCCTGCATGGGAAAAGCCCAGTTCCACAGCCCTTTTGACAAGTTCCTCCACTCCGCGGTCACCTCGGATATGCCAATATAACCCATTATATCAGCATATAAGCGCGGTCACAGCATTTCATTCTCGTACTGCATGGAGTAAAGGCGCAGGTAATAGCCCTTCTTTCGCAGCAGATCACTGTGCGTGCCCTGTTCTATTATCTTCCCGTCCCTCACGACCAGGATCATATCGGCCATCCTGATAGTCGAGAGCCTGTGGGCGATCAGAAACGACGTCCTGCCGCCGAGTATCTTTGATATCGCGTGCTGTATGATTCGCTCCGTGTCGGTGTCTATCGACGACGTGGCCTCGTCCAGGACGAATATCCTAGGATCGGCTATAACTGCCCTCGCGAACGACATCAACTGTTTTTCCCCGGTCGACAGACGGTCGCCGCCCTCACCGACGTCGCTGTCCAGACCATGCGGGAGCTTTTCCACGACATGATCCGCCGAGACTAGGCGCAGCGCTTCCATGATCTCCCCGTCCGT
>JAISYN010000054.1 GCA_031269915.1 Synergistaceae bacterium | reverse complement strand
CCGTCGGCTGTTACGCCTGAAATGCTCGAAGTGTTGAACACGTATGACCTTATCCTGGCGCGCGAAAGCATCACATACAACGCGCTCCTGGCTCTGGACGCCGCGCCTGACGTGTGGTTGCTGCCGGACATCGCGTTTGGCCTCGTCCCGGAAGCGGTCGAACTTCCGGCCGGTTTTCACGAAAAGAATTTCGTGGGAATCAACATAAGTCCATTGGCCATGCGACGGGAAGCCGTGCCGGGCATTGTGACAGAAAACGCGCTGGAACTAATGTCGTACATCCTCGCGAAAACCGACATGAACATAGCGCTTATTCCCCATGTCGTCATGCCGGCGGACGACGACTACGCCGCATTGACCGGCTTGTACCTGGCAACGCCGGAGAAATATAAAACCCGCGTATGGCTGGTAAGCGGTAAACTGTCCGCCGCGGAATACAAATACATCATTTCAAAATGCCGGGCGCTCGTCTGTTCGCGCACACACGCCTCCATAGCCGCCTATTCCACGGGCGTGCCCGCGTTTGTAATGGGATATTCGAACAAGGCGGCGGGGATTGCCCGCGATCTGGAAATGAGCGAATATGCCGCGGATATTTCGTCCGTAACGGAAACCTCCGTTTTCGCAAAAGCCTTGTCGAAGCTGCTTAATGATGAAACCGACATCGTTCAAACACTCTTTGAAAAAAATAAGCTATACAGGAATGAGATTTTAAGGTATAGTTACTGTGTGTAATATACTGCCGCAGGGCGACAGGGTGACGCGAAAGGAGGAAGGGAATTGTGGTTTTTGCTGACACGAACCGGCGCGGAACCATATCTATCTATCTATCTATCTATCTAAACTCTCTGTCCTAAGGGTTCCCGACCGGAACGCTCTCGCTCCCTCTTTCACCGAACAACTGAATATCCCGAACAAAAACATCAAGAGGCGCGTACGTCCTCAACTTTTTATGCGTCTGCCGCGCTCCCGTTCCGATCATTACCCGCGATGAGTTCGCCGCATAAATACTTCTTGCGAAAGCTTTACGGCCGTATTCCGAAATTTTTTGTTACCGTCATTTGCTGTTTCATCCCAAAGAAAAAATGGCGTCATAACTTTCGCAACGACTACACCGCCAGAAATTACCCCGAGCCATCGTTTTCCGAATCGTCAGTCAACAGCGAAAACAAACAAATTATGAGGAATATTTTCCACGATCACAGGTTTAGAATTTCATACAATTATCGCGATAACTTCATAGACCATAAGAAGGTCGTTGAATACGAGTTTTCTGAAATTAAATTATCCGATATAAAACTTCGTGAATTCAACAAAAAAGGATGCACTTTCGCGGAAAGTTCGCTATTGAAGTTTATACAAACTGACGACTCCGCCATATATCACGATTTTATAGTGGAGAATTATAAACCCGCCGACCACCCGTTTATGACCGAAGAATGGATAACTGACGAAATCGCCCGATTCCGCAGATGGTTGGGATATATGGATTACCAGGTTTATGACCCGCGGAGAGGCGTTATAGTCGTCACGAAAGACACCTCAACGTTAATTGACGGGAATCATCGCGTTGCGTGGCTTTGGAACAAATTCGGCGGGGATTATAAAATACACGTTCTGAAAGTTTTATTAGACAGCCCAGACCAAGGTCCTGTTTCAAACGTTAAAACCCAACAGTAAACATCGCGATGCTTTATTCTTTAAAAAGAGAAATTATTTTGAATGCTTGTGCTCTCGCCTCAACCGTTACCTACAAGGAACTCACTGCGTGAATACTTTCTTGATGTAAAATTTGATAGTCATATTATGGAATTCCAAATGATAATACGTTTTTCGTATTTGTCTTTTTTTCGTCTGAAGAAATCAATCGGAAATATCTTTGATAAAAATGAATACAGGCGATATTTGAACAGCACCTCGTTTCGGGTGCTTTTATTATAGGTCAACTCGATATATTGCGAAGCGGTTACGATTCCGTATAAGCTCATCCCTCCTTCCCACAATGCGCCGCCTGAAGCGCTCAGGCTTTTGAAATTGTTCCTTACCGTGTCACGCGACGCGCATTTTGAATCCAGATAATACCTGTTTATGCCGTGCGAATACGCGAACTCATAGCGGTTGTCCAGCAACAGCCCCTCCCACTTGTCAAAACAGGGGATGCCGGTTCCGGGAATCGTTGCTTCCACCACAAATATCCAGGGACGGAACAGGTTGAAATCCATGCCTTCCAGCACATTTCTTTCGTATCCTTCAACGTCGATTTTACAAAAATGTATCGTTTGATTTACTTTTGCATTTTCAAGCAGAATGTCGGCCAGCCGCCTGACACGCAGCGTTTTCTTTTGCGCGCGGCCTTCAAATCTGTTAATCGTTTCGAGGTCGCAGGTGGTGCTCATTCCGGACAGTGCAAACTCCACTTCGCCTTCGTGATCACCGGCTCCTATATTTAAATTCACATCCCTCGGCCGGTATTTGCGTAACTCTTGAAATTCATCTTCCAGAGGTTCTATATTGATGCCGCTCCATCCCAAGTCATAGAATAATTTAGTCACTGAAAACCGCCAGGGACTGTTTGCGCCGACATCGACATAAAATCCGTTCTCTACGCCTTCCAAAGCGCGGAATAGAATGAAGTCCTCGAAATCCTGTGAATACAGCAATAATTTTTTATCTGGCATTCCGAACGATCCCCGATCTCATCATACTTTATTCTTTAAAGAGAGAAATTATTTTTTGCGCAAAATTTCTTTTTGACGTCATCACATCCATCAATAACTCAACGGGGATCGAGTTTTCAAATCTGTACAACTGGCCGTCGACCGAGACCCGCTTCACGTTTTCGACATGTTTCAGGGAAACTTGAGGGCGGTTTGTTAAAAACAGATCGAACCCGCGTGCTTTAATTCCGTTTGTGCGATATCTTACATTCCCCTTCTCCGTTACAATCCGCAGATTTTTAATAACGCAGTAACTGTCCGCCGGATCGAGCCGGATATTCTTTATGCCTTCCGGGATATCAAACGACTCGCTCAAACAAAAGGGCTGCGCGCCAAAAGCCGATACTCTTCTGATCGTCTTATCCTCTGAATATCCTGAACCGTCGTCGAGATACAATGCCGTTTCGCATGTTTTATCGACAAAAGCCCGAAACGTACTTAATTTAGCGAACGAGTTCCGCACTGATTCACTGTCTTCATCGGTCAGCGCGCGCGCTATACCGGCGCTTTCCGCGCCCGCGAACAAGACCCCCAGGCCATACGAATGCCTGAACTCAAATGACGGGAATTTATCTTTTAACTCATCCCATACCTTCCACACCCCGAAATCTCCGTCATGGACGCTTATGTCGTGCATTATCACTACGCCCTTCGGGGAGAGTTTCCCAAACCAACTGTCAAAATCATGTTTTACGGCTTCGTATGTATGCATACCGTCGATATGCAGCAGATCTATGGAACCGTCGCTGAAGCGTGTCAAAGCCTCGTCGAATGTCATCCTCATCAGCGAGGAAAACGAAGCGTATCTGCTCTCGTTGTAAGCCGACACGTCCTGAAATATTTCCTCTCCGTAAAAACTGGCGTGCTTATCTCCCTGCCATGTGTCGACGGCGTAACACCTCGCGTCCAGGTGATTCGCCGCCGCCGCCTGACAGATAGCGAAGTACGAATTACCGGTATGAGTCCCCAATTCGACGGCCAAACCCGGCCTCAATTCCTCTACCAGCCAGAACACGAATGGAATATGCCCCGCCCAACCGGTCGGGGGAACGATTCTCTCGGGGTTCATCAACATGCTTTTATTGATACTGAACAACTCAACGCCTCCCAATCAGGTAAATAAAGAGCGCAATCTTAAATATATCCGTTTCGATGCTTTATCATCCCTTATGATACACCTATTTCTCTCACTTGGCGTATTCCGTTCCGGGTGTCAGGATATTTCGCCCGGCGGGCAAAACGCTTCTTGACTATAGTCGTAATAAGATATATATTCCAACTATAGAATATCGTTATAATATTTTAATAATCCGATTTTATTACACAGGAGGAACGACGATGCCCGAATTGATTACCGTTTCCAACAAGGGACAGATAACCATACCTTTGCGGATCAGGAAACAGCTCATGATTCGTTCCGGCGATAAAATGTATTGCGACGTGATGGGCGGCACATTCGTCTGTAATAAACCAGCCGATTTTTTTTCTCTCAAAGGTTGTCTCGGCAAGGTTGAAATTCCCGAAAATGAGGAAGAACTTTTTATAGACGCGGCTGCGAATCATGTCTCGGGAAACGATCAAAATGACTGAGGTTTTCGTAGACAGCAACGTTTTCCTGCGATTTTACGCCGGGGACGATACTGAACAGGGTAAAACCGCCGAAGCAATATTCGTCAAAGCTAAAAACGGCGGGATAAAACTGCTCTGCGGCCCTCCGGTGTTTTTCGAGGTCGCGTGGACGCTGAAGGCTTGGGCAAAATGGCCGAACGACAGGATATTGGAAACATTGAAGGCGATGACCGCCGTGCCGAACATGACTCTGCTCGACGAAGAAATTGTCGTTCATGCCATAGCCCTGGCACAGGAGACCGGGCAGGAATTCGCGGATTCGTATATCGCGGCTGCTGTCAGAACGCGCGGGGCGCGTCTGGCCACTTTCAACAGGAAACATTTCGCCAAACTCGGCGTGCCGCTGTATCGCGGGGTGGACATATTGGCTGCGGAAAACGCGCTTCCGGAAGTGCGCCGTACCGGATTTGATGATCGCGGATTGGATTTGAGAAATACCGGCAGCTCTTGAAAATACGCGCTCTGAAACGGAGCGCTACGTGCGCGTCCGGTACACGTGCCTGCGGCGGTAATTGTAATATAAATTCGGCGCGGTATACAGCCACAGGCTTTTTAAAAAAATTCGCGGCTCTCTGAAAAATACCTTTCGGCTGGAAAAAAGTATTTTCCTTATTTCTTTCGAACGCAGCGCTCTGTCGAATTTCGAGCGGTCGCCGCGCCACGCGTGAATGGTGAACATCTTCAGGTGCATTTCGGGCAGCGTCAGATATTTTGCCATTTCGACAATCGCGTGGGGCTTGGCGTGATTCATGACAAACCTCGCCGTCCTCAAGCGGCTCCGTATATCCGACTCCCTGCGGCGCAAAATTTGTTCCAATGTGATGTTGCTCCCGCGCGACACCATTTTTTCATGGAGCCTGTAAACATAAAGACATTGCGGCACAAAAGAAGTACGAGCGCTCATCAGAAGAGATTTTATTATGAACTCCGTATCTTCCCCTGTTTGATACCCTTCTGTAAATGCCAGCCCATTTTCGGTGAGAAAATCCTTTCTGAACAACGACGTCCACATAACGACTAAAAACTTTCCGGAAATGGACATCATCGCCAAATCTTCGCCGGAATATGCCGCGCCGGGGACGATTCTGAGAGGATACATCGTCTCTTCGCCGGTGGATATCTCGCGCGTCCTGTAGCCGCAGCACGCTATATCGCTGTTCTCCCCGACTGCCGACGCGGCCAGCGACGATATAAAATTTCCGTCGATCAGGTCGTCGTCGTCCATGAAATGAATATAAGCCCCCTCGGCGGCGAACAGCCCGGTATTTCTCGCCGCGCATACTCCCCTGTTTTTCTCGTGCCCGATGATCCGGTATGGGCGCGAACCCTTTTCCAGGACGCGGGAAGCGATATCGGCGCTGTTGTCGGGAGACGCGTCGTTTACCACTATTATCTCCAAATTCGGATAATCCTGAGACATTATCGACTCCAACGTCGACTCTATCATCTTTTCGGCGTTGTAAACCGGTACTACGACGCTCACCAGCGGAGGCATGACAGCTTACCCCGATCCCATTGAATTTACGCGGTTAAGAGTATACACTAAAAAAAAACAGGGGGCAAAGACATGAACATCTGTATGGTCGGCGCCGGCTACGTCGGGCTCGTCACGGGGGCTTGCCTCGCCGAAAAGGGGCATTCCGTCATTTGCGTGGACGTGAACGCTGCGGTCATAGAAAAACTGAAATCCGGCGTCGTTCCGATATACGAGCCGGGGTTGGAGGAGATAGCGCGCCGTTGCTCGGCCGAAGGGCGGCTCCGCTTCACATGCGATATCGCCGAAGGCCTGAGGGACGCCGAGGTATGCTTTATCGCGGTCGGGACCCCGTCCGGCGACGGAGGCGGCACGGAACTGAAATACGTATACGCGGCGGCGGACAGCGTCGGCGCGCTGCTTAGTCATGACTGCGCCGTCGTGGTGAAATCGACCGTGCCCGTGGGCACGTGCTATTCGGTCCTCGATAGGATAGAGAGCGGGATAGCGTCTCGCGGGAGCTTCGCGCGGGCGGAGATAATCTCCAATCCGGAATTTTTGAAAGAGGGCTCGGCGGTGAACGACTTTTTCGACCCCGACCGGGTGGTGATAGGCGCGGAAAACGAAAATTCACGCGAAATCATGTCCGGGCTCTATTCGTCCTTCGTGCCGCCGGAGAGAATGATCTTCATGGACATCGCGTCCGCCGAAATAACGAAATACGCCTGTAACGCGATGCTCGCCTTGAGAATAAGCTTCATCAACGAAATCGCGCTGCTCTGCGACGTCGCCGGGGCGGACGTGCTCGCCGTAAAGGCCGGCATGGCGACGGACCCGCGCATCGGAGGTCATTTCCTGAACGCCGGATGCGGGTACGGCGGATCGTGTTTTCCCAAGGACATACAGGCGCTCGACCAGACGGGGAGAGTGCTGGGACTCGAAATGAAGATGGCGCTCGCGACGTCGCTCGTCAACGAACGCCAGAAACTGGTGCTCGGCAATATGATAGTGGAGCGTTTCGGCAAAAACCTGAAAGGCCTCGGAGCGGCGGTGCTGGGACTCTCCTTCAAACCCGAAACCGACGATATGCGGTACGCCCCGTCGATACCGCTGATCAACACGCTCACGCGGCTTGGGGCGGACGTGACGGTTTTCGACCCCGTCGTCCGCGATGCCTCCGGCATACTGCCGCCCTCGGTGAAATACGCGTCCGGCGTTCCGGAAACCCTGGCCGGCGCCGACGCCGCCATTCTCGTGACCGAGTGGGACGACTTCAAACATCTGGATTGGGACGTTCTGGGAATGTCGATGAAACGCAGAATCCTGTTTGACGGCAGAAATGTTTGCGACCCGGGAAAAATGGAAAGAGCGGGCTTCGAATACTACTGCATCGGACGGGGACGCACCGTGAACGTGGGGCGCCCGTGAGGGGCGCCCTGTCCGCTAGTTCAGTTCATATCCCCTGAGAACCGTCCTCATCCGCGCTATCCTCTTGCTCACCGATTGCTGTGAGACGCGGAAACGGCGGGCTATTTCCGCCTGAGTCCACCCCTCCATCAGCATGCCCGCTATCAGCATGTCGTCGGGTCTCAGCGCCCGCTCCAGCATGTCTGTCAATTCGAAGAGGATGAAATCGTCCGCCGCCGCGGCGTCGGTTATATGCTCCTCTTTCAGGAGGGCTTCGTCGGAGTCGTCGTCGCCGCACTGCGACAACCGAACGGTATTTTCCCTGCGACGCTGTTTCGCCGCCCTGTCCCTTATGATTCCTTTCAGGGAGTTTTCTATCATCAGGCGCATTTCCCTCTTCGAATATCCGCGCAGATGGGACAGGATCGCGAGATACCCCTCCTGTTCGAGGTCTTCGAGTTCCGCTCCCCTGCCGGAGTATCTGGAAGCGTATTGGGAGACCGCTTCGGAGTTCACGCTCAAAAATTCCTCAACCTGCCTTTGCGACGCGCGCATTACGCGGATGCGCCTCTTTCGGACGCCAAATGAATATAATTTCTCCTGCCGCCGCATATTATCTCGGAGAAACCGAGACGTTCCGCCGCTCTCCGCAGCGATAACTGCGCGGAAGGGCGGGCGAAAACGTCAGCCGCCCGCCCTTCCAGATGCGCGCTGCGGTCCGCGCCGCCGACCGCGCGATTGTGCGCGGCGCAGCGAAAACCGCTCGTTATGACGAGCGGGGCGCCCCCCTCCGCCCTCAAATCCTCCAGCAGTTCCAGCAGTTCGGGTGACAGCTTTACCGTCCCGCAGCAGCGGCATTGAAATTCACACAGCTTGAAATGAGGCGACAGTCTGATATCGTTTATCATGCTTTCTCTCCGTTCCATGGCGATATTCCGCTGATGGCGGCTTCGAGGCGGACGATGGCGCTTGTCAGATCGTCGAGGCGTTTTTCCATCCTTATCAGCAGGAAAACCGCCACGGCTATGGGAAACGCGTTCTCCGCCATGCTTATCATCAATTCATCCATCCATATCCCTCCATAAAGGGAAGGGAGCGGCGCACGCCGCTCCCTTCCCCCTCTGTTCAAAACAATTTCGTGACTGTCTGCTCCGTAACCGCCGCTTCGCGCTTTTCAACCGGCGTGAACGTGAAAACGCCGCTCGATATTATGACGTCCATCGCGTCGCCGGCCTGGGAGGCGTCGACATCCTCCCTGCACGGCTGAACGGTGATTATCTTCGTTTTGCCGTCGTCCGCGCCGAACTTCATGGCGAGTTTTCTTGTGAAAGTTTCCATGTTCAATTCTCCTCTCAAAATTCTCTATATTTCGAGGATCTCGGTGCGCTGCAGAGAAATTTCCGCCACCGGCAAATCCGCGAGTCCGGATATCTCCGAGGCCACGTCCGCCAGATCATCGGCCTCCGCCCCGCCCTTTATCCCGCCTATCGACAGATTCCGGTAGACTGCCTTGTCTCCGTTCATCTCTCCGGTATCCAGCTTGAACACGATCCTGCCAGGCTGCGTGACTATGCTTGCCATTTCAAATTCCCCCTCCTGATTTTTTCGAGAGCGCCGGGCCCGGTACTCCATATATGTACCAGTGGGGAAAAACGGCGCGTTTGACAACCTGCCGCGAAAATTCAAGATGATTTAACGCTTTGGGGTAATATGACGTTTTTTATTTCGAGCGGAGCGATGAAAATAGAAAACAATATCGGATGTTCAAAAATGAATTCCCGGAGCCGGCTCCCTGAACGCGCGAAAACCTCCCGATCGGACGCGAGAGCGCTGTTCTGTCGGGAGTTTTCCAAAATATCCCGAATTTTATCGCGCGGGCATTTTCAAAAGCGCCGGTTGGTGCTTTAATTCTATTATGAACACACCGTGAATCGGATCGGGTGAGAATAACCTTGCAGCGACAACTAATAAGCGTCATCGTTCCCGCGCACAACGCGGGACGGAGGATAAGCGCAGCGCTTGAATCCATCGCCGCCCAGGATTACGCCCCTCTGGAGGTAATAGTGGTGGACGACGGTTCATGTGACGCGACTGCCGACGAGGCTTCTTCGATACTCCGCGAAAGCGGCCTCGCGCATAGAATAATAAGACACGGCAAAAACAGGGGGGTAAGTTCCGCGCGGAACACTGGCCTGCGGGCCGCGCGCGGCGGGTACGCGCTTTTCATGGATGCCGACGACGTGGCCGATCCTGATTTCATCTCGACGCTGTACGAGGCCATAGCCAAAAACGACAGCGATTTGGCGTTTTGCGGATACAGGGACCGTTTCGAGGCAACCGGCGAGGAAAAACCTGTCGACCTCGGACTTCAAGAGTCCGCCGCCTATTCCGGCGAAGATATTGCCGTCATGTTCATAAGAAAAAAAATCCTGACGGCCATCTGGACGGTTTTGTTCAAAAAACAATTTCTGGATTCCGCCGGATTGCTGTTCTCCGCCGGTTGCGCTTCAGGAGAGGACGTCGAATTTCTTGTCAAAGCCTTTTCCCTCAGCGGCCATACCTCGTTTTCACTGAAACACCCCTACGTTTACGTCCATCACGCGGATATGGGGTCGGCGGCGGACATCTCAGACGAAAAACGCCTCATCCTCCGGATACACAGGGCAAACGCGATGACTCGCGCCGCGGAGTACCTGAAGGAACGCGCTCCGTCGCCCAAAGTCCGCGATCTCGCGGATCATCTGCTGCTGCCGGAAGCGCGTATAAAACTCCTTACGATAGCGGCGATGCAAAACGACCCGGAAAAATTCCACGAAATTTTAAAAGAGGCGCGGACGAGACCGATTCTGTGGTCGAGCAGAAAATACGCTCTCCAAAAACCCGAAGTTTTTTTGAAAGCGCTCTGTCTGATAACCCTGCCGCGGGTATACTTCAGGGTGCGGGCAAAGTCATGAACATTATTCACGCCCTGCCCGAACTCGAAGAGGGCGGGGTGGAGCGTATTGTACCGATGTACGCGAACGGCCAGTCGAAACTCGGGCACAGCGTGACGGTGGTTTCGAACGGAGGCAAACTGGAGTCTCTGCTGGCGGATTCCGTGAACCATATAAAAATGCCGATTCACAAAAAAAACCCGCTTACCATCGCGCAGTGCGCCGTTCATATGGCCTCGTTTGTCAGGAGAGAGAAGGTCTCGATCGTGCACGCGCATTCCAGAATGCCGGCCTGGATCTGCTTTCTCGTCAAAAAAATGGTTCCGGGAGTGATATTCATATATACCGCCCATGCTCGCTTCCACGCGTTGAATCACTCCACATGGCCGATAGGCCAGGCTGACGGGATAACATGCATATCGCGTTCAGTCATGGAATCGTTGAAAAACTGGCTGCCTCCCCGTAAGAACATGCGGATCATATACAACCCCCTGCCGGGAAATCCCATAAAATGGCGGGGCAGCGGAGACAAAGAGAAAAAACATCTTCTCTTCGCCGGCAGAATAAGCAAAATTAAAGGGCTGCTGATGCTGGCGGAGTCGCTGAAATTGGTAAAAAACAAAAATTGGGCGCTCGACGTGCTGGGCGACGGCCCACTCGCGCCTCGTTTCAAGGAACTTGCGCTGGAGTCGGAACTGAGGGACAGAATAACCCTGCACGGTTTCCGAGACAATGTGACCGGGTTCATGTCCAAATGCGACCTGTGCCTATGCCCGTCGCTCGACGAGGGATTCGGCCTGATCCTGCTGAGCGCGCTCATGTCCGGCACGCCCGTCATGGCGTCGGATATACCGGCGACCAGGGAGCTTACGTCGCTCACAGGCGAAAACCCCGGGGGCGAGTTGCTGCCTCCCGGGGACGCGCGCGCATGGGCCGGGGCTATAGAGCGCTTTCTGGAAGGCGGACTGTCGCCGTCGCTCGGGCTCGCCTTGAAATTACCGGCGCCCGACGAAACGGTGAGGCAGATGACGGATTTTTATGAGGAAACGCTGAAACGGCATTAAGCAATGCGTATAGAAAAACTCTCCCTCTATATCATTACACAAAACGAGGAAAGACGTCTGCCTCTGGTATTGGAATCGGCCCGGGATCTGGTCGACGAAATAGTGATAGTCGACTCCGGCAGCACTGACGGCACCGAAAACGTCGCGCTGCGGTACGGCGCCAGATTTTTGCGCCACGACTGGGAATCCGTGGGACATCAGGTGAAATGGGCGGAGGAACAGTGCTCCTATAGATGGGTTTTACGCCTCGACGCGGACGAGGTTCTCTCCGGCGAGCTGTTCAGCGAGATAGAGTCCGTCAGGAAAAACGGAACCAGCGACGCATATTACGTCAAAATAGCGGAGATGACAGTCGGCAGAATTAGGCCCAACCCTCTGGTAAAACACTATAACCTGATCCGGCTCTATAACAGGGACTACTATTCGATGACCGGCGCACTAGGGCATGACGACGTCGGGAAAATAAAACCTGACGCGCGCGCGGGACAGCTTGCGGAGTTTGTTCATCATTATTCCTATGTGTCGATCCATCAACTTGTCGAGAAACACAATATCGAGACGGATCGTCTTGCGGAAAGGGCGGTCAGCATCGGTAAAAACTACTCGCCGTGGCGGATGGTAGGAGCGATGTCGCTGAATTTCCTCAAGCGGTTCATCCTGGATCGGTTTTTTTTATACGGGTTCTGGGGATTTATTTATTCCGTCGACTACGCGTATCTGCGTTTTTTGAAATTTTCCAAGTTCTACGAGGCGAAACAACTCGAGAAACACGAATATCCGCCG
>JAISYN010000050.1 GCA_031269915.1 Synergistaceae bacterium | reverse complement strand
TCGATCGGCGGTGTGACCAACGCTGTGAACATAGTGACCGACAACCTGGGCACCGTCACCGTAATCGGTCCGGGCGCCGGCAAAATTCAGACCGCGCAGGGATTGATATCCGATATGCTGAATATAGCGTACGGTTCAATGCGGTAAAGAGGGTTTTCATGCATGGCGTCGTATAAAAACGGGAAACTGGCGGATGTGGCGGCCTCAAGGATACGAGACATGATAATACACGGTGTATTATCCAGCGGCGAACCGCTCGCCGAAGTACGCCTGGCGGAAGAACTTGGAATGAGCCGCACCCCGATCAGAGAAGCCATTTCGATACTCGAATTTGAGGGAATGGTTCACTCCATAACCGGGCGCGGCGCGGTCGTGACGGACATTGCCAAAGAGGATTTCATTGAGATAAACGACATCAGGGTGGCACTCGAACCCCTCGCCGCGGCAAGGGCGATGCCCATGATGCCCAGGAACGTCATCTCCGAATACAAAACCGTGTGGATGAAGTTTCTCGAGGACATGCGCACTGGGCATAGCGTATCGAGCCACGCGCTTACGGAAGAGGACGAAAAACTGCACAGGCTTTTCATTGATTATTGCGGCAGCAGGCGTCTGAAAAATATTCTGTCCTCGCTACGTCATCAAGCTAGGCGCTATATATTCGTCCATTGGGACACAAAAGAATACGTTGTGGAGACCATAATTCAGCACCTGGATATCGTAAGGGCGGCGGAAATTCCGGATTCAGATTTGCTCAAAAGTTCTCTCGAAACCCACTTGCTTTCAAATAAAATATTCCTCAAGATTTATAAAACATAAAACTTCAAAATCATCGTTGCGTTTTTCTCCGCCGCATGATAGCATGTGAATGTTTAATTCATTATACAGGTTGCATAATAGACTCATCTTTAGTCGGACAACTCATGTGGACGGTGATAATATGTATTTAAGCGATGAAGAGTGCGGTATGTTGGACGGGAAATCCGGGGCGGGAATCCAACGTGCGCTGGAACTGCTGGTCGCTCTTGGGAAGACCTTCGACGCGGATCGTCTCATTCCGGTGCGCAGGGCTCATGTGGCGTTAAGCGGCCAGGAGGGGGACACCTACTGGTGCGAACTTCTCGTGAACGGAGGGGCTAAATGCGTCATACCGGCGACGACGAATCCCTGCTGGGACGTAGATTATCTGACGAAACTCTATGAAGTCACCGACGAGGAACGCGGTCTTGCCCTGCGCACGATCAATGTTTATCGCAGGATAGGGGCGAAACTCACGTTCTGTTGCAGTCCCGGACTTGGCACGAACATTCCGTTTTTCGGCGAGCACGCGGCGTTCTCGGAGTCGAGCGCTACGCCCTACGTAAATTCCGTCATAGGCGCGAGGTCTAATCGCGAGTCCTCTGTCAGCGCTCTAGCCTCCGCGGTCATAGGCAAAACTCCCCGTTACGGATACCATCTGGACGAAAACAGGCGCGGCGATTTCCTCATAGAAGTGGAGGCCGACATGAAAGACGACTACGACTGGGGTATACTGGGCTACTGCGTCGGGGAAGCCGCCGGTTCGCGCAATCCCGTACTGGTCTTCAAAAACGACGTCAGACCAACGAAGGAAAATTTCCTCTATTTTGGGGCGGAAGCGGCGACGAGCGGCGCCGTCGCCATGTACCACATGGTGGGGATCACCCCGGAGGCGCCCACTCTGGAATCCGCTTTCGGAGGGAAGCATGTTCCTTCGGCTGAGATGTCGATAACGAACGGACATCTGGAGGATACGGAGGCGAAACTTTCTCCGGGAACCGGCCCGATAAATCTCGTGATGCTGGGCTGTCCTCACTACACCTACGAACAGATACTGGAAATAGAGCGTCTGATGAACGGACGGCGGGTGCATTCCGACGTGAAGTTCTGGGTACTCACCGATTACGGCTCCCTGGAATTGGCGGAACGCTCGCACGCGCGCGAACGCCTGGAGAGGCTGGGGGTCGGCCTGGTTCCCGACACATGCATTGATGAACCCTGCTGGAAGTCTTTCGAGGGGGCGCTGGGCGTCACGGATTCTCCCAAATGCGCGTATTACAGGGAGCGCCGTGGACAGCCTTTTGCGGTGCGCAGGCTCAGTGATTGTGTCGAGGCTGCAGTAAGCGGGAGGGTTGCGTAATGTGCCGGAAGTCCGTCACGTATAAATGCCGCGGAATAGTGAAGGGCCATGCTTCGGGGGAAGCGATAGTCTCCACCGGTGCAATGTGCTTTTACCTGTGCAATCCCGAAAACGGCGAGGTCATAGAGAGAAACCATCCCATTCAGGGAAAAAGCATAGCGGGTAAAATCCTCGTGCTCAAATCGGGCAAAGGAAGCTCGGTCGTCCAGGTGGACGGCTTCTATCAGCTCTGGGTCAAGGGCAGCCTTCCGGCGGCGATCATTCTCAAGGACACGGAACCGGTGATCGTCTCCTCCGCTGTCGTTGTCGGCAAGACAATGGTCGATCGCATGGAATGCGACCCGTTCGAGGCCATATCAGACGGAGATTTCGTGGAGGTCGACGCGGATGCCGGGGAAATCCGTGTCACCCGAAAAACTGTTAGCGGTTGACGCGATATGCCGATATCTGGGCACAGATTATGCGAAGACGTTCGATAATTTGTTTATATGTATAAATATTGCATGTTTTTATGCATGATGATAATATACAATCTTAATTTGCGGCATAACATGGATGGCTAAACAGATTTGCCGCCGTAAGACTCATTTAAATATCGAACGAAATAAGGATCGATAACTGTGGAGGTCATGGTCAATGCGTTACCGAATCCCTTACGGAAACAGTGAAATGTTTTTCGACGCGCCGGAAAGTTCCGTCATATTTACCGGGGAAATGAAGAACATCCCGCCTGTTCCGAATCTGTCCGAAGCCGTAACGCGCGCGCTGGATGAGCCGATCGGCTTATCTCCCCTATCTCGGCTCGTCAGGGGAAAGCACAAAATTTTATTCCTGGTGGAGGACGCCACCAGAAGCACTCCGCTTGCCGAGATAATGCCGGCCATCGTCGGCTATCTGAACCGATGCGGCGTTTCCGACGACAGCATGAGTTTTCTCACCGCGCCAGGAACTCCCAGGATAATGACCGAGGATGAAATAAATGCCAAACTTGGCGGAGAGATCGTGAGAAGATTCAGGGTATATCAGCACGACGCGACAGCAAGCGAGGACCTCGTCTACATGGGAACCGTGATGGCAGGGGATTATCCTGTGCCGGTTCACATAAACAGACGCGTCCTGGAAGCAGATTTTCTCTTCGGGCTTGGTAATATAGTCCCTCACAGCGACGCCGGTTACGCGGGAGGGGCCAAGATCGTGCAGCCTGGCGTCTGCGGTTTCGCCACGACGACTGCCACCCACATAGCGTCCGCATTCTGTACCGACATCCCTCTGGGCATGAAGGACGGCAACCCGTGCCGCAAGGGAATGGAGGAGGTCGCCGCGAAAATCGGGCTCGCATTCATACTGAACGTGGTGAAAAACCGCGCGGGGGATGTATGCGGCGTCTTTGCCGGTGATTTCGTCAAAGCTCATCGCGCCGGCGTGGATATGGCCGAGGAATCCTGCAAGGTAAGCATCCCGGCGAAAGCGGATATAGTCGTGGTCAGCTCATATCCGGCGGACATCGACTGGTGGCAGGCCGGAAAGGGCGTCATAAGCTCGTATTTTGCCGTGAATGACGGCGGAACGGTCATTTTCGCGTCTCCTTGCTCCGAGGGGCTCGCCTCGAATCACCCGCGGCTTTGGGAATGGCTCTCCATGTCTTTCGAAGAAGTCAAGGCCGAACTTCGCTTGCACGCGCCGGAGGACGAGGACGCCGATCTGGTCGCGGGCGCGATTGCGGCCTGCAACTGCCGTGTGAGGGAGAGGGCAGAAATTTTCGCGGTAACGGACGGTCTGTCGGACCAAGATTTGAAAGCCCTGGGCTACAGACGTGCAGTTTCCGTCGCGGAGGCGCTGAACAAAGCGCTTCGGCGCAATTCATCGGGCACCATAGGAATACTTCCGCAGGGCGGCATATCACTGCCGGTGTTGATTTCGGAAGGAGGGGGTCACGGGGGATAAACTGCTTTCGGCAATGAGGAAATCGGACAGGGGAGGGATTGGTTATACTTGTTAACGAAGAATTTTGCCAATCCTGTAGAGGCAGATTATGGGCAACTTTGCTGGTTTCTGGTTGCAATGATTTTTTTGAGGAGGCAACGTATATGAAACGACAGAAATTTTTGTCATTACTCACAGCATGTTTTATTCTCTGTATTACGGCGCTGTCGGCATCCGCTGCGGTCGAATACACAATTAAAGTAGGTTCCATTGTGTCGGATACACACCCGGATATGGTTGTCATGAATAGCACCTTTATCCCCTGGGTCGAAGGCAAGTCCAACGGCAGGATCAAGGTTGAACTTTATCCAAACGGACAGCTCGGCGGAGATCGTGAGCTTGCGGAGTCGGTTCAGATGGGAACGCTTCAGATCGCGCTTCCTGCCACGTCGGTGTTAGCTGGATTCGACAAGAGGTACCAAGTGTTGGATCTCCCATTCCTTTTCACGACCCGCGATGCCGCTTTCGAGGCTCTTGATGGAGAACTTGGGGGAAAACTGAATTCGTTGCTGCCGGATAAAGGGTTTGGCTGTCTGGGATACATAGAGAACGGGTTTCGTCATATTACCAACAGCAAAAAACCCATAACCCATCCTGACGACCTGAAGGGCGTAAAGTTGCGCACAATGGAAAACGCTATGCACATCGCGTTCTTCAAGCGTCTTGGAGCAAATCCTACGCCAATGAGCTTCGGTGAACTTTACACAGCCCTGCAGCAAGGCACGGTCGACGGACAGGAAAACCCCTTCACCCTGATATACGAATCGAAATTCTACGAAGTACAAAAATATGTCTCAGCGACTGGACATGTATTTTCCATCGTAATGTTGCTTTCCAACAAAAAATTTATGGATTCCCTGCCTGAAGATTTGCGTAAAATTGTCGTCGATGGCGCAGCGGAATTCGTAAAGGAGCATCGCAAGGTTATGCCAGGTTCAGAGGAAGAGAACATGAAGGTTCTCGCGGAAAATGGCATGGAACTCAATGAGTTGACACCCGAGCAGAAAAAACCTTTTGTGGATGCCACCGCGGTTGTCTACCAGGAATTCGAGGCTGACCTAACGAAGGAAATCATGGACTTGGCCAAAAAGGCTCAAAAGTAAAATGCCCACGGCGCGCGCGGGCGCATCACCTTGGTGAAGGTGCGCCCGCGCGCGGCTATCAGACGGAGGTCGCTGCGGGATGACGGTCAAAAAATTTCTCAATAATTTTGAAGAATATTTTGTTGTTTGGGCGATGGCGCTGATGACGGTTCTCGTTTTTTGTCAGGTCGTTATGAGATATATCTTCAGCAACTCCTTGTCATGGAGCGAGGAACTCGCGAGATTCATATTCATGTGGCTTTCGTGGGTTGGCGCCAGCTACGCCGTAAAAGAGCGCAGTCATTTTCGGGTAGAAATGTTCGCCAACCTCATGAAAGGCCGGCGAAGAAAAAAATTTGAGTTGTTGATTCTGGCGGTCTGGTTCGCTTTTTCCGTCAATATGGTCTGGCTTGGGACGCAGCTGATGATCTTTCTCATAGAGACCGGGCAAATCTCCGCAGCGATGGAAATTCCGATGTCGTGGGTTTACGCATCTGTCCCTGTGGGATGCGCTCTGATGTCCGTCCGTTTGGTGGTGGAGATTGTCAAGATTCTGAAACCTGAAGCTTGGGAGAATTCATCGGGAGGGTCCGCGTAATGGAAGCCCTCCTTCTCTTTTCGACGCTCATCATCCTCATCGCTCTCAGCATCCCGATCGGCATCACGCTGGGACTTTCAACGCTGATCTGTATAGCTTTCACGTCGGATATTCCGCTCATGATCCTAGCACAGAAGTCGGTAACCGGACTTGATTCCTTCCCTCTTTTGGCCATTCCGTTCTTTATCCTGGCCGGGGCTCTGATGTGTAACGGAGGCATTTCGCGGCGTCTCGTCAATCTGGCGGAAAGCCTAGTCGGTTTCATCACTGGCGGACTTGCCATGGTCACAGTACTTGCCTGCATGTTTTTCGCAGCCATATCAGGCTCTGGCCCTGCCACGGTCTCGGCCATAGGATCGTTCATGGTTCCCTCGATGAAAGAACGCAAATACCATGGTGATTTCGCGGCCGCGATCACGGCGGCGGCCGGAACCATCGGAGTCATCATCCCTCCCAGCATTCCCTTCGTAATATATTGCATTGTCGCTCAGACCTCCATTGGAGATTTGTTCATCGCCGGCATCATCCCCGGCATCATCATCGGCTTAGCCTTGATGATCGTATGTTACCTGACGGCAAGAAAGCGTGGCTATCCCAGATCCTCGGAATATCCAACCCCAAAAACGATTTTTACCGCCTTTCGGGAAGCCGTGTGGGCGCTCGTTGTTCCGCTCATCATCCTTGGGGGCATTTATGGCGGTATCTTCACCCCGACGGAGGCTGCGGTCGTCGCGGTCGTGTACTCCATGATAATAGGAAAATTCGTCTATAAGGAGCTGGACTTCAAAACTATGTATGAGTGTCTGCGCACGACCGGCCTCATCAACGGCGCGACGGAATTCATGATTGGGCTTTCCATGGCCTTCGCCAGCTATCTGACCATGGCACAGATTCCGGCGCATATCGCCGCCTGGCTCAGGGAATTTTCAGGCAACCCC
>JAISYN010000371.1 GCA_031269915.1 Synergistaceae bacterium | reverse complement strand
ACAACCCTGAGATTTTTCCGGTCGCGTCCACATCGATCTTCTCGGCGGCCGGAACTTTTGGCAAACCCGGCATTGTCATAATTTCGCCGGTAAGGGCGACTATAAATCCCGCGCCGGCGGAAATTTTCAAGTTTCGCACAGTCACTTTGAAGTTCCTCGGCGCGCCCAGCAGCGCGGCATCATCGGAGAAGCTGTACTGAGTTTTTGCCATACATATCGGCAGATCTCCAAAGCCGAGTTTTTCAAGCTTTTCCATCTGTTTCTTGGCGCCTGGAGTCAGTACTACGGCATCCCCTCTGTACACTTTTCTGACTATTGAATTGATCTTCTCCTCTATGCCGGCTTCCAGCGGATAGCAGAAATTGAAAACGCCCGGCTTGTCGCATATTCTGACGACTTCTTCCGCCAGGGCGATTCCGCCGTTCCCGCCCTTGCTCCATACTTCGCTTAGAACCACGTTAACTCCGAGTTCCCTGCATTTACTCTCAATCAGTTTTATTTCATTTTCGGTATCGGTCGGAAAACGGTTAATCGCAACGACAGAAGGCAGCCCGTAAACTTTTGTCATGTTCTCGACGTGCTGGAGAAGATTGGGAAGACCTTTTTCCAATGCGGATAGATTTTCCTCTCCCAAATCTGTCTTTGAGACTCCCCCGTGATGTTTGAGAGCACGAACCGTGGCGACTATAACAACCGCCGACGGTTTTAAATTCGCGAGCCTGCACTTGATGCCGAGAAATTTCTCGGCGCCCAGATCACCGCCGAACCCCGCCTCCGTAATCGCGTAGTCCCCAAGCTTCAGAGCCATACGAGTCGCCATTATGGAATTGCAGCCATGAGCTATGTTAGCGAAAGGACCTCCGTGAATAAACGCAGGAGTTCCCTCCAATGTCTGCACAAGGTTGGGTTTGAGCGCGTCTTTCAGCAACGCGGCCATAGCTCCTTCAGCCCTGAGCTGTCCGGCTGTGACGGGATTTTCATGCCGGTCGTAGCCGACTACGATTCTGGCGCAGCGCGCTTTGATATCCTCGATATCGCTCGCCAGGCACATACATGCCATAACCTCGGAGGCGACCGTGATATCGTATCCGTCCTCCCGAGGGAAACCGTTTGACAGCCCGCCCAGGCCATTTGTAATATAACGGAGCTGGCGGTCGTTCATATCCACGCAGCGCCGCCATATAACACGCCGCGGATCGATATTCAGCGCGTTACCCTGGAAAATATGATTGTCGAGCATTGCCGCCAGGAGATTATTGGCCGCGCCTACCGCGTGAAAGTCTCCCGTGAAGTGCAGGTTGATATCCTCCATGGGAACTACTTGAGCGTATCCCCCGCCGGCGGCTCCACCCTTTACGCCGAACACGGGCCCCAGGGACGGTTCTCTCAGTGCGACGACCGAATTTTTGCCGATTTTCCTGAGGGCGTCGGACAGACCGACCGTAGTGGTGGTCTTTCCCTCCCCGGCCGGCGTAGGGGTTATGGCTGTGACGAGCACGAGCTTGCCGTCGGATTTGTCCGAAACATCGTTCAAGAAATTATAATCTATTTTCGCCTTGTATCTGCCGTAACTCTCGACGTATTTTTCATCTATGCCTAATGAATCCGCAATCTCAGCGATTGGCTTCATTCGTGTTTCCTGCGCTATTTCGATGTCCGATTTGTATGACAATATTTTTCCCCCTTTCATCAAGTCAATCATGTAATTTATTATATTGATCTAATTTAACCAAACTTAAATTAAGGAAATGCTGATTAATTCGCCCAGGCGCCATTCTGCAGCATGGGAACACAAGCGCCGCAAGGGTTTAAATTGTCACACTTCAGCCCGCTGGCAATAAATCAGCCCTTCCCTAAAATACTGGCTTCCGCGAATCCCGGCGCACAACAATAAAGATGTTATGCGCCGGGATTTAATCATTCATTCATATTCCTTCAACATCTTCCAGTACTCTTCCTCCATGCCTTTTTTGACGTGGTAGCAGTACTCGTCCGTTGGGAACGCTCCGGTATGTACGTCGTTTACATACTCTTTAAAGGCTCTCGTTATCTCTTCTCCCACATGTGCGTACACCTTGACGAATTTTGGAGTGAACGACTGGAACATGCCTATCATATCGCTCGATATCAGGAGCTGACCGTCGCAGGGACCGCCGGCGCCTATCGAGTATACGGGAATGGTCAATTTTTTTGCGATAAACGAACATAACTCAGGCGGAACGGCCTCGACCAAAAGGGCGTACGCGCCGGCGTCCTGCACCGCAATAGCGTCCTCGATAACGAAACGCGCTGAATGCGTATCCAGTCCCTGAGCCTTGAATCCGCCGAGAGGCCCGGAACTCTGCGGAGTCAGGCCAATGTGTCCCATAGCGAGCACTCCCGCGTCAGCTATAGCCTTTAACGCTCCGGCCGTGCGCAGACCACCCTCCAGTTTTATGGCGTCAACCTCGGCTTCCTTGAGAAACCTCGCCGCATTGGCGACGGCATCGGCGTTAGTGATCTGATACGATCCAAAAGGCATATCGCCGATGACAAAAGTGTTCGGGGCTCCCCTGCGTACCGCTTTACAGTGCGATATGCAGTCGTCCATTGTAACAGGTATCGTTCCTTGGTATCCTAAAGTACACATTCCGAGCGAATCCCCTACCAGAATCATGTCCATTCCGGCGGATTCCGCAAACTGAGCGGTTGGAAAATCGTATGCCGTCACCCACGCCGCTTGCTCCTTGTTATCTTTCATTCTTATAAAGTCAAGACGTCCCTTTTTCTTAGCCATTACATATCCTCCTTCGCGTCAGAACAGTTTTGTAGGGTTTAATATCTTTTCAAATGCCGTGATTCTCAGTAACCTTCTATTTTTGTATTATAGCTGAATTCGGGCGTCGGAAACAAGCCGTTCATCGTCTCGTCATAGAATGCGTCCAGCGCGTCGACCATAGGCGTCCTGAGTTGAAAAACCGCTGAATAAATCACCTTTATAGCCTCAACTTCTCACGTAAGAGTTTAAAATTTTCCCGGCGAGATGTATGTTTCGATTATATGGACTGTTTTAGCGCTCAAAATGCCTCTTTTCTTCGAATCCGCTAAAGGAGCTGACCGTCATAACAAGGAAGAGTGTTTCACGCTAAGAGGAAATTGTAGATGAATCCTCAGATTAGAGTTGAAAAACTTCTGTCAATCATGTCACACAAGGATGTGCCCGCTTCACAAGTTAGTAAAAAAGTGAAAACCATTATTCTCTCGCCTAATGCGGAATAATACGGATTTTAGGCGTACAATCGGCGAATTTGGGGATCGTAAAAGGGTATTGACATCTTTATTATTTGATAGTATATTTTAGGAAACCGATACCCATACCCGATTTTAGTACATTGCACAAGGGGAAGTAACTCAGATGGAAAAACGGATGACGATCTATGATATAGCGAAAGCTGTCGGAGTTTCTAAAACTACTGTATCCCGCTATCTCAACGGGCAATACGAACACATGTCCTCCGAAACAAAGTCAAAAATCGAACGGACGATCTACGAAACGAACTATAATCCAAGTAATCTTGCCCGAGGTCTCAAATCGAAACACAGTTCGCTTATCGGTATAATCGCCAACACGTTACAATATCAAGTTGCCGCGCTTTTTGTGAGGGGTTTGCACGACATCTGTACTTCAAGCGGATACAGTACGATTATTTACTCGAGTGACAACCTGCTTCATCGGGAAACAAGCGAACTTAAAATGTGCCTCAGCCAGCAAGTTGACGGAATTGCCCTGATCCCGATCGATGTGAAGTGCGATTATTACCACACGATACAGGAGAACGGCACGCCCATTGTCTTATGTAATCGCTATCGAGAAGACTGGAAACACGACGGCGTTTATGTAGATAACGTAGCGCTCTGTCGTCAGGCGTGGCAGCATCTGGCAGATAACGGTTTTACGCGCATAGCGCTTTTTACGGATAACGACCTTCCTGAAAGTAACAAAGCTTTAAGGGAATCGGCTTTTTTGGAATTCGCAAACCAGGTTTTAGGCGTAGAGGGAAATGAAACGCTATATCGAGTCAAACAGAGCGCCGAACTTGTCAAAAGTTGCCTTTATAATTTCATGTACAAATATCCCAACGAAAAAAAAGCTGTTTTTGCTATCAATACCAATACCTTGTTTCTAATGCTTCGCGAGATCAAAGCAATGAATCTCGACATACCCCAAGACATAGGCGTTTGTGGCTACGACCTGCTCGGTTGGGCGGAACTGATTCCCCCGGGTATTACGACACTTGAACAGCCTTTTTACGAACTTGGCGTAGTGACCGGCAAACAACTCTTACGCCGTATCGAAGGACCTCTTTCGCAGCAGGTTGAGGAAATCTGGTTGAACGGAACGATTAAAAAGAGAGGCTCAACCGCTCTCTGATGATTTCTTTCTAATTAAGTATTTTTTTATAAAAATAATGGTACCGTTCCCCTAAACCGGTATCATGGAAATATAAAAAAATTTTACCAATTGAGGAGGAACATCATGAACAAAAAGTTGTTTACCGGTGTGTGCTGCGCCCTTTTTGCCATATTTTTCACGTGCGCTTTTGCGGAACTTACGTGCGCGGAGGCCTCGGGCTGGCCCCAAAAGCCAATCACGCTGCTTGTCGGTTACAGCGCCGGAGGAAGTTCTGATCTTGGAGCGCGTTTTTTAGCACAAGCTCTGGAAAAACAGCTCGGACAGCCCATCGTTGTGGAAAACAGGCCGGGAAGCGTAAGTTGGGTCGCGTGGAACCAATTACTTTATAACACGCCCAAGGATGGTTATACTTTCGCTTTGGTCAATCTGAGCATGATTTTCGGGGCTTATGATGCAATGAACCCGCGAAAAGAAACTATTGATGACTTCGATTTGTTGGCCAATCAAGCTATCGACTACGAAGCGGTGGCGATCCGCAAGGACGAGAACCGCTTCAGCGATTTTGCAGGTCTTGTTGAATACGCCCAAAAAAACGACCTTCTTGTCGCCGCAGCAGGAACAGGTCTTGTCGCTGGTGAAGCGACCGCCGCGAAAATGATGGAGAAATTTTACGGATGTAAAATCACCGTCGTTCCCGTAGACGGTATGAAAGACGCCGAGACAATGTTTATTAGCGGAAATACCGATTTTCTTCTTGGTACCGTAGGCGACGTAACTCTCGGCCACAAAAACGGCGAATTCAAGGCCGTGGCATTATTCGGAGAAGAACGCTCCACTCTTCTGCCCGATGTTCCAACAATCAAAGAACTTGGGATGGGCGATTACGTCCAGTTTTCTGCGAGAGGTTACAGTTATGCCAAAGGCGTTGACGCAGAGATAGTGGCAAAAATGAAAAACGCCTTGGCGAAAGCGATAGAAGACCCGGAACACATCAAACGTATGAACGATATGGGAGTGGAAGTCAAACTTTACGTCGGCGACGAATATCGCAGGATACTGGAAGAACAGCTTGAAAACCGCCTCAATATCTGGGGAGTTTCGAAATAACTATTAACCCCTGCGGCGGATATAAACCGCCGCAGGTATTGTCCCGCAATCAGGAGGGATATTCATGAAAGCGAAAATACATCAGGACGTTTTTGTAGGTATTTTCATAATAGCAGTTTGCGCTACGTTTTTGTCCGGCACCGCCTCAAAGCCTGGCGATTCTATGACTTTTCCAATAATTCTTCTGGGGCTTATGGCAATGCTTGCTGTTGTCGTTATCATCGGCGGAATTAAAAAAACTAAAACTGCGACGGCAGAAAAACCAATCGAAAATTCGCTGCACCCGGAAAAACTCAAGACGCCGCTTATAGCTTTTCTTTTCATCGCGGCGTACGTGGCGCTTTTCAGCTTTGTTGGTTACTTTACTGCCACCGTTTTGTTCCTCCCGGCTTTGATGGCGCGTTTCGGAATACGTAAAACCGGGCGGATAAGTATGATAACTGTTGGTTTTGCCGTCATCATATACGCTCTGTTTGTAAGGCAACTCAACGTGCCAGTGCTGGATTTCGGGTACGTCGGGCGGCTTTTGAGTTTTTAGACTTCGAGGAGGGTGTTTTTATGGGCGCTACTTTTGTTGCAGCTATGGGACTGTTACTGAAAGCGGACGTCATGATAGCTCTATTGGTTGGAACAATGGGAGGTATTGTTATAGGAGCTCTTCCCGGTTTTTCGGCAAGTATGGGTGTTGCCCTGCTAATACCAATCACCTTCGGGATGCATCCGGTCGCCGGACTCGTGATGCTAACCGCCGTTTACACTTCGGCAATTTACGGGGGCTCCATCACCGCTACTTTGTGTCATACTCCGGGTACGCCCGCTTCCGCCGCTACCGCTATCGACGGTTACCAGCTCACACTTAAAGGGCGCGGCATGGAAGCCGTAGGAGTCGGCACTGTCGCTTCTATGATCGGCGGAATAGTCGGAGCATTGGCATTGCTTTTCATCGCGCCGCCTCTCGGAGTTTTTTCTCTGAGATTCGCCGCTCTCGAGTTCTTCCTGCTGGCTATTTTCGGCATAACCGTAATGGCCAGTCTTGCTGGAGAAAACGTCATAAAAGGGATTTTTTCCGGAATTCTGGGTTTGTTTTTGGGAACCTTCGGTTTGGATCTGATAACCGGCGTACCGCGCTTCACTTTTGGCCGCATCGCCATGGAAGACGGAATCAATTTTGTTCCCGCTCTCATTGGGATGTTTTCCATAGCACAAGTGGTTTCCATGGCGGCCGACATCGCCAAAGGGCGCGAAAGCATCGTTTTGACCGATAAAATTACTGGCCGCGTTTTACCGCCCTGGACGGAGTTCAAAACCTTGATTCCGACAATTGTCCGGTCGTCCATCATCGGAACGATCGTCGGAATCATTCCCGCGGCGGGCGCGGGAATATCTTCCTGGGTATGTTATAGTCTCGGTAAGAGCTTTTCCAAAAAACCAGAGCTTTTTGGCAAAGGGGCAATGGAGGGAGTTGCTTCCTCTGAGACCGGCAACAACGCGGCTACCGGAGGAGCCTTGGTGCCTCTGTTCACATTGGGGCTTCCAGGGAGCGGAGTAGCAGCCATTTTACTTGGAGGTCTGATGATTCACGGACTTGTGCCGGGCAGCGGAATGTATACCACCAATGCTGCGACGACATACGCGATCAGTTTGGGTTTTCTTTTCTCGAATGTGCTCATGGGTATCATAGGTCTTTGTGCCGCCCGTTGGGTCGCCAGGATAAGCCAGATCAAGGCAGGTATTTTGTGCCCGGTTATCGTCGCTCTTTCCACGATCGGTTGTTTCGCCATCCGCAACAATATGTTCGATGTTTACGTCATGCTTGTATTCGGAGCGATTGGATACCTTTTGAAAATTACAGGATTTGCTCCCCCTCCAATGGTGTTGGGCATGGTTCTCTCTCCCATCGCGGAGAGCAATTGGCGCAGAGCTTTGATTCTGTCGCGAGGAAACATGCTGAATTACTTTCTCTCGCGCCCTATCAGCATTGTGCTTGCTTTGTTTGTTGTAACATCTTTATTTTCTCCTGTGCTGATGAATGCGGTGAACAAAAAATCGCGAGCCGTCGCCGAAGAGAATAAAGACGCCAGTACAACTCATTGATTTCTCAATTCGAAACGAAAGAAGAATAAAGATGAAAAAAATTGCCTTATGCGGGAAATTCAACGCGGAGATTAGAAATATGTTTCGGGAACAAATCCCCGAAAACTTCGAAGTGGTTGAATTTGAAAATGGAGAAGAGCTTGGTCAGCTCGTGGACGTGGATTATATGATTTGCCGGGGGTTTCCCATAACCGAAGGATTTCTTTCACACACGCCGTTTTTGCGTCTCGTGCAAAAGTGGGGTGCAGGATACGATAAAATCGATATTCAAACTGCTGGGGCGCGTGGAATTTCCGTGGCTGTTTGCTGGGGAGGAAATTCGAGTCCTGTCGCAGAAATGACAGTTTTGCTCATGTTGTCGGTATATCGAAATATCATTCCTCTTTACAACAAGCTGAAAGAGGGAGATTGGGCAAGGGAGCGGTATATGCCTAAGTCTTATACTCTCAACGGAAAAATCGTCGGTTTCCTCGGTTTCGGAAGTATCGGCCAGAAAACGGCCAAAATTCTGAAACGCGGATTCGACGCCCATATCCAATATTACGACCTTCAGCGGTTGCCGGAAGAAAAAGAGACAGCGCTCGGCCTACGATACGCAGACATGGACGACTTGCTGCGCACGTCGGACATTATCAGCATCCATGTCCCATTGTTGGAAAGCACAAAAAATATCATAAACAAAGAAACACTGGTCAAGATGAAATCATCGGCGATCGTCATAAATACCTCCCGCGGCGGGGTAATCGACGAATATGACCTTTATGAAGCGCTTAGGGATAACATAATCGCTGGGGCAGGTCTGGATACCATGTCTATAGAGCCGGTCGATCCGTCGTGCCCGCTTCTTAAGTTGGAAAATGTGGTATTGACGCCTCATTGCGGCGGTAATACCGCCGATAACGACATCAACATGGTGAAGTACTGTGTGGAAAACGTTGTCCAATACGATCGGGACGGTTTTCTTGTGCCGCCGGTATTGGTAAATAAAAATTATCTAAAGGCATCTTGTAGTTAACTTAATCTGAAAGGAAATAATAATAATGAAAACGATTATCGGAAAACTTGGTTTTCGCTACATCGAAGAGATTCAGCGCCCCGACGCCAAATGGACGCAAAAACTGTTGAATTATTCCGCTTGTAATATTTCGGACGGACTCAACAAGTTTTATACCATGGATTACGGTATCCGGAGAATGTTTCCAAGCCGAAAGCTCGCGGGACCTGCTGTTACTGTCAAAGTCAGGTCAGGAGACAATTTCATGCTTCACAAAGGTATCTCTCTCGTAAAACCGGGAGACGTACTTGTGGTAGAGTGTCAGGGTGGATACAGCTACGCTGTTTGCGGAGATATCATGGTAAGCTGTATGGACAAATTGGGCTTGGCCGGGTTGATAGTCGATGGAACCGTTAGGGATATCGACGCTTTGAGCAGGATAGGCATGCCCGTTTTTGCGCGAGGCACAGTTTGCGGCGCCGGAGACAAAGACGGTCCCGGAGAAGTAAATTTTCCTGTCGCCTGCGGAGGAGTTGTTGTAAATCCGGGAGATCTTGTTTTCGGTGACGAAAACGGAGTGGTTGTCATCCCAATGAGTGACATTCAAGAGGTTTTCGAGGGAGCGGACAGAAAAATGGCAGCCGAGGAAAAACGTTACGCCGAAATCGCGGCCGGGCAATACGTAAAAAAGGGTCTGAATGATGTTATGAAGGCAAAAGGGGTTATTCTGGCCTGAAGAATATCGTACAAATCGAAATATCTGTCGATTAATAATTGACCTCTCATCAACCGCGGGAATTCCGGCGTGTCGAAGAACACGCGGCGCACGGAGGAACATATTTTAGCTTCATCAATATGTTCCTCCCTTAAAAGAGAAAAGAGCTGACGCAAGACGCACTCACTAATAGTGGGCTGTGGGCACGGTTCAGTTCAAAGTCTACACGAGGGCGCGCATGCCCGTGAGGAAAGCTTGACCACCGATGAATGTGCCTCGCAGAATGCTTTCATGTACAATAAGTTCCCCTTCGCATACATCGCCGAACATGCGGTAACCGCCGAACGGAGCTTGCGTGAATACCAGATTTGCATCTAATTTATTATCCAATAATTCGTGAATGCCCAATTGACTTACGTGATAGCCGTAAGCACTGCCACTCACTCCATGTCGTCCATTGCGCATCATTCCTGTCGCCGGGCTTATTTTATGCACCTCAGCGCTCCATCCATCGCCGCGACGAATATCGCGTCGGGGCCGGACGCCGGGGCAGTTTCCACCGAACCGGACGTATCCAGCCGCCATAAAATTCTGCCCGTAGCGGCGTCGAGCGAAAATATCGTCCCGGCGTCGTTGCCGAATATCAGCGCGCCGTCCCGCAGGCACGGAGACGACGCCACGCGCGCTCCGGTCTCCGTCCGCCAGGCGACATTGCCGGTCGCCTCGTCGAGAGCTGTCATAACTCCTTTGATATTGCCGAAGTAAACTTTGCCGCCCGCGACGAGAGGCGAACACTCTATCGAACCGCCGGAGTCGTAGCTGCGTATGACGGCATGGTTTTTTATATCCGCGGTGTAGAATTTGCCGTCCCAACTGCCAAAATAGAGCAATCCGCCCGCCACCGCGGGACACGCCGTTATTGGGCCTCCCACTATGGCGCGCCATTTCAGCTTGCCGGTAACGGCGTCGAGAGCCGCCATTTTGCCGTCGTGGTTGCCTATATATACGACCCCGTCCGCCACAGCCGGTGAACCGTAGACCTCGCGCCCGGCTTTGTATGTCCATTTGCCCCATCCGTTCGACAGGTCCACTCCGTAGACATTGCCGTCTATCCCGCCGAAGAACACTCTCCCGTTCGCTATAGCCGGCGATGAGGCGACACTGTTGTGCGTCGTGAACCGCCACTTGGTTTTTCCCGTGGCGGCGTCGAGCGCGTATACCTTGCCGTCGTAGGAACCGAACACCACGGCGCCGCCAGAGACGGCGGGCGAAGAAGTAATCCAGTTGTCGGTCTGGAACGTCCAGATAACTCTGCCGTCTTGAGCCGATATGGCGTTCATGCTGCCGTCGTTCGAGCCGAAGTACACCGTGCCCCCGGATATGGCCGGCGAAGACCTGAGCGGCTGCGGCGAGTTAATTTGCCATGCCGTCGTCCCCATCACCCGGGACCGGACCGCGGATGCAGCGGCTCCGGTGCGGGACGAGTCGCCGCGGAAGGTTGGCCAGTCGTCCGCGCGAGCGGCGGCGCAGATTATTGACAGCAAGATGACGGATGAAACGGCGGAAATCAGAAACTTTTTCATAGCTATCCCTCCTTAGTTGTACCATCACAAAGCAGCAGTTTTCACGCTAATCTTACAAGTACGGCCGGCCCGCTTGCAGGTAGGTTTTGTGACATTCGCAACATTGACATTCTGCGGGCGAGCGTTTTACGTGCAACTTCAAACTTGCCTTTCTCCATACCTTCCATCCGGGCTTCCTCTTTGTCGATTTCAGCTACGTAATGTTCAAGCGATATAGTTTGTAATTTGAACGCCTCCCGAGTTCGCCAGCGTCTCGAATCTTTCCCCGCGCTCATCGTTCGCTTCTCGGTGTTTTTTAACCGCCTCCAATGGCCGCCGCCTCGATTCGCAATTTTACTATGATGATATAATATATAAATACGAGCCGTTATTTCTCAGTATTTTAGTTACTATCGTATGTTATTGTACAAATTACTTAAAATACCGCAAGAGCGGAAAACAATATTTGAATCTGTTTCGAGCATGTGCGATAATAAAGTCACGAGTGATTACGATATCGGAGATATACGAGCCTGGAGGTCGAGGAATATGTCCGAAGCAACGGCAGAAAAGACAAAAAGGAGCGACGAAGGTTCCGTTACGGTGTCCGAAAGGACACTGCTTGTATTTGACCTCGTTGGCGAATACTGCGGGCTGGACGTCAATCTTGTCCGGGAAATAGTCCATGTTCCGCCGAGGATAACGAGAGTGCCGAACGCGCCGCACTATGTCAGGGGAGTAATCAACCTCAGAGGGACCGTGATCCCCGTTTTGGACTGCGCGATGAAAATGGGCGGTTCCCAAACCGGCAATACAAGCGAATCGCGTATCGTTGTGGCGGAGTTCGAGGGAATACAGTTCGGCGTGCTGGTGGACGCGGTTCGCGAGGTGCGAAGCGTCCCCGATTCTCTCATTGAGTCGGAAGACTCGTCGAGCGCGGGATCCATAGGAACGGAGTATGTAATAGGCATAGCGAAGATGGACGACGGCAGGTTGATAGTTCTTTTGGATCTCGCGCAACTGTTCGAGATCACCCAGTTGCTGGAGGAAGATAATTAAGATTATAGATCTGCATGTTCACAGCGCGCATTCCGACGGAAGCCATACCGTCCGTGATATAGCGCTGAGCGCGAAATTGAGGGGCGTCTCCGTGATGTCTCTCACGGATCACGATACTGTGGATGGCTGGCCCGGATTCAGGGCGGAGTGCGCCGCGCGTTCGATACGTCCGATCTCGGGAGTGGAGTTGTCGTCAAAATACGACCGTACGGTGCATGTGCTGGGTTACCGCATGGGACGTTTCGAACCTCTGGAGGAAGCCTTAAAATGGATACGCGCGCGCAGAGATGAGAGAAATGTTAAAATAACGGAGCGCCTGAAGGAATTGGGGCTGTCCGTCACTATGGATGACGTGATTAAAGAATCGGGCGGCCTTGTGATTGGCCGTCCGCATTTTGCGAAAGTTTTGATTGCGAAAGGTTTTGTGAGCGACTATCCTTCCGCTTTTTCCGAATATCTGGCGCGTGGGGCGGCGGCTTATGTGGCGCGCGAGGGTTTGTCTCCCGAGGAATGCGTCGGCGTCATAAAAGAAGCTCACGGTTTGCCGGTATTGGCTCACCCATCGCTTACCGGACTGAAAGGAGATGAATTCGGCGAGCTGCTCGACGGACTGAAGGCTAAAGGACTATGGGGACTCGAATGCATATCTTCCCACTGTTCGTCCGAAAGCGCTTACGAATATCTCGCTATAGCTGAAAAACACTCGCTATTTCCCACAGCCGGCTCCGACTTTCATGGCCAGTCCCGCCCAAACGCGAAGCTCGGAGTGCAGGTGAGCGACGATTTTCTTCCATGGGCGCGGCTCGGAGTGACTTTTTGATCAGTATATTTCTATCACGCAAGGAGTAATTATATGGAATATTTGGATTTCAGAAGCGACACAGTTACCATGCCCACGGAGGAAATGCGGCGCGCGATGGCGTCGGCCGTTGTGGGGGACGACGTCTACGGCGACGATCCTACCGTGAACGAGCTTCAGGAGTATGCGGCGAAACTCACCGGCATGGAGGCCGCTCTTTATGTCTGTTCCGGGACGATGGGCAACCTCGTGTCTTTGATGTCGCATTGCGCCAGAGGCGAAGGCGTTCTGATGGGAGTGAATTCGCACACTTGGAAAAACGAGGCGGGCAACGCGGCTTTCATCGCCGGAGTGATGCCTTACCCGCTGGACGACTCGTCCGGACTGCCCGGCGAGGAATCAATAAAATCGTCGTATCAGCCGAAAGGGAACATACATTATGCCAACACCGTACTGCTGGTTCTCGAAAACACGCATAACAGCGCGGGAGGCCTTCCCGCCGAGGCCGGCCCGTTCGCGCGCGCGGCGTCTTTGGCCCATGACATGGACATGAAGGTGCATATCGACGGCGCGAGGATATTCGACGCGGTTGCATTTTTCGGGAACGACGTCAAAGATTACACGCGCGCCGCCGACTCCGTTCAGATATGTCTGTCAAAGGGGCTGGGCGCGCCCATGGGTTCTATCGTGTGCGGAAACCGCGATTTCATAGACAGGGCAAGGAAGTACAGAAAATCGCTCGGAGGCGGGCAGAGGCAGTCCGGTATTGCTGCGGCGGCGGGTCTGATAGCGCTTCGCGACATGAGGGATCGTCTTTCCGAAGATCACGAAAACGCGGCCCTGATGGCCGATCTGCTTCTGGAATACGGTTTTGACGTCGAATACGTTCCCAGGCGCACAAATATGGTGTATTTCAGGGCAGGGGAAAAATTCGGGGACGCGGACTCTTTGATACGCCAATGCCGCGGAAAAGGGCTTCTGATAGGCTCGGCGGGAGCAGGCCGGATTCGCATGGTGACCCATCTGGGCCTGGACGGAGATTCGGTTCGCAACGCGGCCGCCATACTGAAGGATATCGATGCCTGAACTCTGCGGCAGGGTGAAAATAGAATCCGCCGCGGAAAAGTTGCTGGACGCGGCGCGCGGCAGGCCCGGACTGCTGGGAGCTGATGTGTTGTACGCTCGTGTGGAGAGTTACTCGCTGAGTCTCCTGGACGGCGAACCCGAGGAGAACGCGTACGGCGTTTCCGGAGGAGTTTCGCTGCGCTGTATAGGTGACGACGGACGGCAAGGCATTGCTACGGCTAGTGATATTTCCGAATCGTCTCTTCGAAATTTGTGCGAATGGAGTTATAAAAACTGTCTTTTGTCCGAACGTGATGAGGGAGTGACGCTGTACCGCGGTTCTTCCGGTGGCGGAGCGCCGCTCGATCTGTTCGACGAAAACATGGAGCGCGCGGCGTCCGCGGCTTTCAGAATGAAAACCTGCTCCGATATGACCGAAATTGCAAGGTCCGAGGACGGAAAGGTGCTGTCTGTGCGTTCGGCGTCGTGGAACCACGGTTTCTCGGAGTCTTTTTACGCTTCCACAGAGGGTTTGTCTCTCTGGAAACGCGGAACGAGCGCCTCCTGCGGCGTATCGGTGGTACTGAGGGACGGTGAGTCATACGAAATGGGCTCTTACGGGCAAGCCGTGAGATTCGCCGGCGACCTGGACGCGGAGAACATCGCGCGGACAGCCGTTAGAAGGACGCTCCGCATACTGGGGGGCAGACCTCTGCCGACCGGGAAATACACCCTGTTATTGGAGCCGGAGGTTTCGGCGTCCATTGTGGAGGAAATAGGGGAGATGTTTTGCGCTTCTGAAGTGCACAAGGGCCGTTCCCTCATGAAGGGGCGGCTGGGGCGGTTCGTCGCCGGGAGCGCGGTGACGCTGACAGACGACGCTAGGCTGCCTCGAAGGCTGGGTTCGTCTCCTTTCGACAGAGAGGGTGTTCCTACGGGCAGGACGGTGCTGATAGATTCCGGCGTCGCCAACGCCTACATGTACAATTTGCAGCACGCCTCCAAGGACGGCGTGGAGTCTACGGGCAACGCGAGTTCCGGACTGTCCGAGCCGCCCGACGTGGCTCCTTCGAATCTCATACTCGAGCCGGGCGCGGATTCACCGGAGCAGATGATGAAAAGTGTGGGACGAGGATTTTTAGTCACTGAACTGATGGGACTTCACACTGTAAATTGCGTGAGCGGTGAATTTTCCCTGGGCGCCAAAGGAGTTTTCATAGAGAACGGTTCTCCTTGCGGGGCGGTCGCCGGTGTTACCATAGCCGATAATCTCATAAGTTTTTTGAAAAAAATAACGTTGGTGGGGAACGACTTGGTCTTTTTCGGCTCCACTGCCGCGCCGTCCATTGTCGTGGAGGATGTGGCAATTGCTGGAGAATAGACGGCATGTGCTGACTTCCGCGATATGCGCGCTTCTTGTTTTGTCGGTTCTCGTTTCCTGCGCGGGCGCTTTGGAGATGGATCTATTGCAGGGAAACGTGAGGAAGGGCTCCGTCACTGTTGCCGACAAGAACGGGATGAGATTGGTCGCGCTGGATGAAGTCATGTCCCGTTTGGCGTTTGCGGCATCCTCAGTGAACGGAGGTTTTGTAGTCACTTATTCCGGCAGAAAGATAGAATTTTGGAATGGTTCCAACGTCGCCCGCGTCAATGGGACGGTGAACCCGCTCTCAGCTTCGGCGACGTACGACGGAACGCATTGGTGGGGCGAAGCTTCGTCGTCCATACAGGCGATAAAAGTTTTTCTAGAAAGCATCTCGCGCCCGTCCGACATAAAATTGGCCGCGCCGGGCGCCGCGTCTCCCCAAAACGTCCCAGTGGCTCCGCCTATGCAGACGGCCTCGCGCGCAGAAACGCCCTCTTCGTCCGAGGAGTCCGGTTCGTCAAACACACCAGGCTCTGGAGCGGTTATATCGCGCGTCAGATGGGGAGAACAGGCCTACGCTTACAGGGCTGTCATAGATATCTCCGAACAGACGGAAACGTCGATATCCGAGTCTCCCGGCAGGACGGAAGCGACGTTCAAGGGCGCCGTTACCGTCTCCGACGTGTCCGGCAGGAGTCCGTGGCCTCCGTTGTCGGTCTCGTCCGCACGTCAGGGCAGCAATACGGTTCTTTTATTTTCTCATTCATCAAGCGAGGTAAAAACTTTCTGGGTGTCCGATCCGCCCAGATATGTTATAGACTTTTATTTCGCGGAGCCCGCCGCCGGGCTGGCGGCAATAGTTCCTGATCCCGCGCGAACCGCTGCGGAATCGCCCCCGGCTGGCGGCGGTAGGATCGAGACCACTCCGCGGCGTTCTCCGGCCGCCAAAGGCAAATTCCTCGTCGTTATCGATGCCGGGCATGGCGGGCATGACGGCGGGGCAGTGGGAAACAAGCTCAAAGAGAAGGACATGAACCTGCTGGCGGCGCTTCAACTGGGAATCAGCCTCAAAGCGCTGGGCGCGGACGTGAGACTGACGAGGCAGGACGACAGATATCTCAAACTCGCCGAACGCACGGAGATAGCCAACGCAAGCGATGCCGACGTATTCATAAGCCTGCACTGCAACGCTCTGCCGAAAGGTCAGCGCGCTTCCGGAACGGAACTGTACCTGATGGCCGAACAGACGGACCAGGACGCTTTGAACCTCGCCATAATCGAAAACAGGGAACTCAGCGGCGGAGCGGAAAACGCCGCCGAGATTAACGAGGCGGCGGACAAAAGGACGCGCCTTCTGCTCAAGATACTTGGCGACATGCAGCAGAGCGATAAGATAAGCGAGAGCACTACGCTTGCGGAATTTCTCTACGAAAAAATGAAATCCTCCGGTTTCAGTATACGCAAGGTGAGACAGGCCCCCTTCTTCGTACTGAGAGGCGCGGGAATGCCGGCGGTATTGGTTGAAATGGGATATATAACGGACGCCGGCGACGCGAAGAACCTCAATTCACAGACGCACAGGAAAAAAATGATGGACGCGGTGGCATCCGGCATAATGAATTATCTCGGTAAAAAACCGGGAGAGGGAGGTTAGCTTAGCGATGAGACCTTCAGCGAGAAGAAAATGGAAAACGGACGACGAACCGTCGCCGAGGGAAAAACGCGAGATGATCGCGCGAGGGGAATGGCAGGAAGAGGACGAAGACGACGAAGTTCCGAACAGGGCTCCGCTGGTGTTCCGCCTTCTCGCGTGGACGTCGCTCGTCGTGATATTTTTCGCGGTGGGCTACGGGGCGACGTCGCTCGCGTTCAGGTGGCTGGATAACAGGGCCGACAGCAGCGGAGAGAACCGCATTCCCGCAAATGTTGTGAACACTCCGCAGCAGACGGAGAATCTATTGAGTCAGCCCACTCAGGCACAGCCCGGGCCAGGCGCGGCAGAAACCAGCGCGTCCTTGCCGCAGGAACAGGGAACATACGTCTCCGTGACAATTTCCATTCCGGACGGCAATACGTTCAAAACGAGACAGATACGCTGTTCGGGCGCGCTGAGAGAGGATACGATGAAACAGACGCTTGCCGCGTACATGGACGCCATGAAGGAGAGCAAACTGCTTTCCGCCGAAGCGCAGGATCTCAACCTGTTCCAGAGCGGCGACTGGCTCTATATCAATATGAACGGCGGATTCCTGGAATCCATAAAAGCGAACGGCGCCGATAAATCACGGATAATGCTCACTGGCATGGTCAAGACGATGGCGGATAATTTCACTCCGATAAACAAGATAAAATTTTACGTCGACGGCAAGGAAGTCCGCGACAAAAAACCGCTCGATCTGACGGCGCCCTGGGGTATCAGGGCCGGGTCATAATGAACGCCGAGACAGTGAGGGCGGACGGCAGGCACGCCCGAGAACTCAGGAATATTTCGCTGGAGAGCGGCGTGAACAAATACGCTGACGGCTCCGCTATGATACGGCTGGGGGATACTGTGGTATATTGCACCGCGTCGATAGAAAACCGCGTTCCTCCATTTTTGAGAGGATACGGATCTGGTTGGGTCAGCGCCGAGTATTCCATGCTGCCGAGGGCCACGCAGGATAGGAATCAGAGAGATATCAGGCGGGGAATGCCGAGCGGGCGCAGCAGCGAGATACAGCGTCTCATAGGGAGATCGATGAGGGCTGCCGTTCATCTCGGCTCCATCGGAGAGCGAACTGTTCTGCTCGACTGTGACGTGCTGCAGGCGGCCGGCGGCACAAGAACCGCGTCTGTAACCGCCGCGTTCGTCTGCCTGGTTGACGCGCTTCGCAAGATAGCTTCAGCCGACGGCCTGAAAGGGCTTCCGCTTGCCGCTCACGTCGCCGCTGTGAGCGTCGGGTTGGTGGAAGGTTCTATTCTGCTGGACCTCTCCTATGAGGAGGACAAGATCGCTGAAGCCGACTGCAACGTGGTGATGACCGGTTCCGGAGATTTTGTCGAAGTTCAGTGTACAGGAGAGAAAAGCCCCTTTTCGCGAAAATCTTTGGATTGTATGCTTTCTCTCGCCCAAACGGGTCTTGAAACGATTTTTTCCGCGCAGCGCGAGGCGTTGCGCCTGTCGGAGGCCGAAGCGAGGCTTTTTGACAGTTTGAACTCGCGGGCAGAGCACGGCTATTAAAATAGTTCTCGCCAGCGGAAACGCGCATAAATACAGTGAATTCGTTGAATTTTTCGCGCGCATGAGAAACGCTTCCGGCGATTGGCCGGAACTCATGAGCGCGGCCGATTTTCCCCCATACCCCGGCGTCATAGAGGAAACCGGTTCCGATTACGAAGAGAACGCGCTTATCAAAGCGCGCGCATGGGCTAACTTTACCGGAATCCCAGCCATAGCCGACGACAGCGGACTCGAGGTTCGCGCTTTGGAGTGGGGGCCTGGAATTTTTTCGGCGCGCGCCGCGCCGGGGAGCGACTCGGACAGAATTAAGCGGTTGCTCGAAGGTATCGCGGATACGCGCGACAGGTTCGCGCGTTTTGTGGCGTGCATTGCGGTTGCTTTCCCCGCGTCGGGACGAAACTGTCCTTGCGGGAGGAGAAATTTTTTCTCCGCGCAGGGCGTGTGCCGCGGAAACATCGCCCGCTATCCGTCCGGAAGCGCGGGGTTTGGCTATGACCCCGTGTTCGTTCCCCACGGATACGACGCTACGTTTGCGGAACTCGGATCCGGTGTAAAGTCGAAAATTTCCCACCGCGCGAAATCGTTGCGGGGGATAGCGCTGATGCTGCCATCTGTGATAAAATACATCGGTTCATGACGGTTGATACGCAGTGACCCGAAGATTCGGTTCTATGGGGGTTTGTGATATGGAAAACGTGGTAGCTGTTTTATACTTGATTTTGTGCGTCGCTTTGATAGCGGTCATACTCATGCAGCACAGAAAAAGCGGCGGTTTTTCCGGCAGCTTCGGCGGAGGCGGTACACAGATGGATTTGTCCGGCGGAGCATGGCAGCGTATGACTCTTGTGACGAAAATAATCGTGGGGCTGACGGCGATTTTCATGATACTGGCGCTGATATTGGTCAAGATAAAGCCGTGATGCGAACGGAGGCAAAACCCACGCACTTGACCCTCCGCCGATGTTGAGCTATACTCGCCGGGTTTGTCTGTAACAATTCATGCACTGACTCCGTTTGAGCGGTGTTTTTTTAAAAAAGAGGAGGAAGTTTTATGATCGGTACGCGCACTTATGTGGCCAAAAAGGAAGAAGTGGAGCGCAAGTGGTATGTGGTCGACGCCACGGGCAAACACCTCGGACGTCTGGCCGTTCAGGTCGCCCGTATTCTCACCGGAAAGCACCGTCCGAGTTACACGCCCCATGTCGATACGGGGGATTTCGTGATAGTGCTCAACGCGGATAAGATAGGCCTCACCGGCAAAAAACTGGAACAATCTAAACTGTACAAATACAGCGGTTATCCCGGAGGGCTCAAAAGCGTCACTTACGGCGAGGTTCTGAAACGGCGCCCGGAGCGCCTCATAGAGAAAGTCGTCTGGGGTATGTTACCCAAGACGAAGCTGGGGCGTTCAATGTACAGGAAACTGAAAGTCTATCCGGGAGGGACCCATCCGCACGCGTCTCAGCGTCCCGAGACCGTGAACGGTTTCAACTGGTAGGGAGGAATAAGTATGGACGTTGCGAATTATTGGGGAACCGGACGGCGCAAGAATGCGGTCGCGCGCGTGTTGCTCCGTTCGGGAAAGGGAAAGATCACAATCAACGACCGGGAGGTCGACGACTATCTGCCTCGTTTCATCTGGAAGTCGCAGGCGATGGAACCTCTGTCGGTTGCGGGCGTCGAAGGCAGGGTCGACGTGATGATAAACGCTCACGGCGGCGGTTTGACGGGGCAGAGCGGAGCTATAAGGATGGGTATAGCGCGGGCGATAGTCAAATTCAACCCCGATACTCGCCCGATTTTGAAGAAAGCTGGAATGTTGCGCCGTGATTCGCGCATGGTTGAGCGTAAAAAGTTCGGGCAGAAGGGCGCCAGAGGAAAGAGACAGTTCTCGAAGCGTTAATCCGGCAAGCGGTTTATCAACTCCGGCTATCTTCCCCAAAATCGTGGCGTAAAAATCAGCGGCAGAGTAAAAATCTCCAGCCTGCCGCTGAGCATTAAGAATATATAGACTATTTTTGCGGCGTTCGGCAGATTAGCGTAACCGGCGTCCGATCCGGACAGACCGAACCCCGGGCCTACGTTGCCGAGCGCCGCCGCCGCGCCCCATATGGCTTCCGTCATTTCGAGCCCGAATAGACAGAGCAGGCCAAATCCCGCCGAGAATATAATAATGTACGCCGTGAAATACGCGAAGCAGGATGAAATAACAGCCGAATCGATAGGAGAGCCGCCCAATCTCGCCGGCGCTATCGCACGGGGGTGGAGTTTGCGCCTGAACTCTGTCCCGATATATCGGATGAGCACAAGGACCCTGACGCACGTTATTCCGCCGGCAGGCGATATTGAGCAGCCGCCGCAGAACATGAGAGCCAGCATTATAAGCTTTACGGGCGCGGGCCACTCTCCGTAGTCCGCCGTGAAAAATCCGCAGGTAGATAAAATGCTGGCCGTGTGAAAAAATCCCTCGGCCGCTGATTGTAGTACGGTCTCGAATACGCCGTATCTGTAAAGCAACAGGGAAGAGACAGTACCGGTCACCGCCATCGCCATCGCGTAGAATTTCACCTCCGGGTTTTCGCCGAGCGTGGGGAAGCCCCTCTTAACCGTCATTGCGTGAAAAAATGTCAGATTGGCGGCGGAGATAAAAAGAAAAAACGCTGTCGCGCATTTGACATAGCTGCCGGCGAAATGCCCGATATTATCCCTGTAAGGAGAAAATCCTCCCGTAGAGAGCGTACTGAACGAGAGAGTAAGCGAATCGAAAAGGTCCAGCCCTCCGGCGGACAGTACCAGAAATTCCGCGCACGTCAATACCAGGTAGGTCTTGCACAGAAACGCGGCGGTCTGTTGTATGCGAGGGGTGAGGCGCTCATGTACGGGGCCTGGGAATACCGCCAGCGCGAGGACGACAATGCCCATGCCTCCAAGCCACTGTGAAAAACTCCGCCATAACAATATGCTTCTCGGTACATCCTCGAAGCGCGTTATCACCGAAGCTCCGGTGGTCGTGAAGCCAGATACCCCCTCGAAGACGGCGTCCAGAATTCCGGGGACTGCTCCCGAGAACATATATGGCAGGCCGACGACGACTGAGACTATCATCCACGAACTGACCGCTGACAGGATGGCCTCGCGCACGGTCATTCCGCCAAGGGAGGCATTTCCCCCGGCGCGGCGCAGCGCGGCGTATAACACGGCGCCTGCGGCGAACGAACATCCCAGCGGTTTCAGACCTCCGTCGCCGGTTATCAGGCTCCATAACGCCGGAAAGATCATGGAGAGAGTGATTCCCCCCACCGCTGCCGCAATGAATCTCAGGACAGGCCTGAAATTCAATCCAGATTGACCCCCAGCGCCTCGAGAGTATCGTTAACGGCGTCGAGAGTGGAGAAAACCACAACAGTGTCGCCTGCCGCCATACTGGATGTCACGGTCGGTATGAAGAGGTCCTTGGATTTTCCTTCCCTTCTCACAAGCCCTAGTAAAGCCCCGGACGGAAAGACGAGGTCTTTGAGCGCGACGCCTATTGCTGGGCTGTCCTCTGGGATGGTCACGCGTATGGTTTCAGCCCCTATTTGGTCCAACAGCGCGAGCGCGTCGGCGTGCCCGGGGTATCGCACGGTACTTATCAGCATCGATGAGAGCGCGTCATTCCTGCTCACGATGGCATCGACCGGCATGACCTCGGACAGTTTCATGTAATTTTTCCGACGGACCACCGCTATGCTCTTTCGCGCGCCCAGTGTTCTTGCCTGTGCCGCCAGAATCAGGTTGACCTCGTCGCTCTCCGTTGTTGCCACGAATCCTCCCGCGTTTTCCACGCCCTCCTGTATCAGCAGTTCCTCGTCGGCTCCGTCGCCCCACAGCACAGTCGCCTTTGGCAATTCTCCGGCGATTCTCTCGCACTTTTCGCGGTCGATGTCAATAATGCGCACGTCAATGTCCTTTAAGTTGTTTTGCAGCAGGAACGCGGTTTGAAACCCGACCTTGCCTCCTCCAACTATCATGACCCGTTTCAGTTTTTTCATTCTGTGGGGCTGATACAACTCCGAAATTTCCTTTATCTGGCTGAGGTAGCAGAAAGAATAGCAGAGGTCGCCAGTCTGGAGTTCATCGGAGGCTTTCGGTATGAATCCTTCGTCTCCGCGCTGAATGTATACTATTATCGTAACGAGTTCAGGGTTCTGCCGTCTCATTTCCAGCAGAGTCATACCTTGTATCGGGCTTTCGTTTTCCACCCTGAAGGCGTAAATTCCGGCTTTTTCATCGAACTCCGAAGAATATACCGCGCTCTGCGTCTCGATCAGGTTTTCTATCTCCCTGGCGACGCTGCGCTCGGGAGATACCATCATATCGATGCCCAGTTCGCGGCTCCACGCGTCTGTGTCGGTGAACTCCATTCCCACCGCTCTGGATATCACTTTCTCGACGCCCATCTTCTTCGCTATCCAACACGCCAGTATATTCACTTCGTCCCGGCTGGAACAAGCTACCAGAAGCTCCACATCCCCGCCGGGCTTTATTCCGGCTTTTTCCAGAACGCTCGGACGAGCTCCGTTGCCTCGAACCACCATGACGTCAAGTTCACTCTCCGCTTTCGCCGCGCGCTCGGGATTTTCCTCGACCACCACGATGT
>JAISYN010000353.1 GCA_031269915.1 Synergistaceae bacterium | reverse complement strand
CCCGAGGGCTGTTCGCCGGATTACTTGTCAAAGCGGAAAAGCGCCAAACGAAGGGGGCGCCCTCGGAAGAATGTCGTTGAGAAGGATTTATAGTACAAAATAATTCAAAATTCACGTTTGGAAGATGTGATTGGATCGTATCCAAAACATGATAATTCCGCGGAAGATTCGCTTAAAAATATCTTAAGCGAATGGGAGGAAAAAATCGTTGTTTTAGATGACGATCCAACTGGGGTACAAACTGTACACGATGTACCGGTTTATACTTCATGGACGCAAGGAGATATTAATGACGCGTTCGCAGAAAAGAATAAAATGTTTTTTATACTTACAAACAGTCGCGGTCTATCAATTGCTCAAGCTGAACGGATTAACAAAGATATCGCTCGGCATGTACTGACAGCCTCCAGTATGACCGGTAATGATTTTGTATTTATAAGCCGCAGCGATTCCACATTACGAGGTTACTATCCATTGGAGACGGAAGTTTTAAGATCTACTTTAGAAGAAAGTGGAATATGCATTGATGGTGAAATTATCTGCCCCTTTTTTATGGAAGGCGGGCGATATACTTTTGATGATGTCCACTATCTATTAACAGAGAATGGACTTGTGCCCGTCGCAGAAACTGAGTACGCGTTGGATCGTTTTTTTGGTTATAAGAATTCGAACCTTGCCATGTGGATTGAAGAAAAAACAGGTGGAAAATATAAACGAAACGATATATTGTCGATATCCATTGATATATTAAGACGTGGAGGCGCCGGCGCAGTCTGTGATATATTGATGACGGCAAAAAATTTTTCCAAGATAATAGTGAATTCACTTTGTTACGATGATATTCGAACTTTTTGCATAGGATATATAAAAGCCAATAAAAAAGGTAAAAAATTTATTTTTCGTTCTGCCGCGTCTTTGCCAAAAATTCTGGGTGGAATAGATGATAAACCGTTGCTTAATGGTGAGGAAATATGTAACGGAAGTACTCTGGGTGGAATTGTCGTTGTTGGTTCACATGTTGCCAATACTACCGCCCAACTAGAGGAATTGCGGGCTTTGGATAATGTTGAGTTCATTGAATTTAACCATCATCTAGTATTTGATGAATTGGCATTTAGTTTGGAGGTGAAGCGAATTAAGAAAAAAATGCATGAATGTATATTGCAAAGGATTGATACAGTTGTATATACGCGCAGAGAGAGGATAGATGTCAATACTGGCAATCCTCAGGATGAGTGGAATCTTACAAAGAAAATTTCCGATTCGTTGACTAGTTTTGTGAAGGATATTTCAGTCCAGCCTTCCTATATTGTGGCCAAAGGCGGTATTACATCAAGCGAAATTGGCACTGAGGGATTGTCTTCAAAACGCGCGGTTGTTATAGGACAGATATTCCCTGGTGTTCCAGTATGGAAGCTTGGGTCGGAAAGTAAATTCCCGAATATGCCCTATGTGATTTTCCCAGGAAATGTTGGCGATAAAAATACACTGAAAAAAGTGGTTGAAAAACTGCGAAACTCAAGAAGTTCTGCCTTGTGTGATGAGTAAATTTGAATTTTAGGCGATATGATCGATTATGTCCTCGAACTGAATCAGAGGGAAATTTAAGGCTTGCCTTCCAGTCATTTACCCAATTTTTTCGTTATCTTCGCGAGCAGCTCTTTTACCGCCTGTTTTTCGCCGTGGTCGTAGACGGTCGCTCCTATACACGCGGGGCAGCCCCATTTGCATTTGCAGTTCGACACCGCGTCCAGACATGACGAAAACAAGCTTTTGCCGAGGTCGAACAGTTCCTCGGAGAGGCCTATGCCTCCCGGTACGTTGTCGGCGACAAAGAGAGTGGGCACGCGGAAATGGGGGTCGCGTTCGTGTCCTTTCACTATGATGTCGCCTCTGTCGCACATCAGGAATAGCGGGGCCACGCTCTTCAGGAGGTTTACCAAAGCGTGGAGGGACTCTATTTTTTCTCCGTCCGCGAGTTCTCTCCCGGGCAGCGCCTCCGGCAGATTAATCCAGAATGCCGTAGTGTGCATCTGTTCCTCGGGCAGATGTATGTGCCCGTATCCGACATTTTCGTGGGTCAAAAGTTTTATCTTTTTGTATATCGTGGGCCGTATGGCCAGCAGAACTTCGCCCCACCCCATGTTTTCGGCGGTCTCCATCTCGTCCAGCACTTCTATCCGCGCGGATGAGTCGCCGTCCGTATAATAGTCGACGTCGACTTTTTTTACGTAACAGCGCATCTCCTCGTGATCCAGTTCATGAACCTGATACGCCTCTCCGGCGTGGAAGTATATCGCCTGCGGAAATATCAGCGTCGGAGCGGTGCGCCTGTCCATCTGTCCGATGACCGCCGGGTGGGCCGCGTCCGTTATGTCGTGGATTACGAAATTCTCGCTCGTGGCGCTCCGAAGGGATAGCGATGCGGCGGGATACGAATCTTCCTGCCAGAAATACCTGCCTTCGGTATTGTGAAGCACGTTATGGCGCGCCAGGTAGTCGAGAGCCTCCGTGATATCCTCTTGCCCGAATTTTTCGCCCTCGAAAAACGGCAGTTCGAACGACGAGCACTTGATGTGTCCCACCTGGATGTATGGATTTGACGGATTTATTCGCGCGTGTTCCGGCGAGGCGCCGAAAAAGTAGGACGGGTTTACGGAGAGAAACTGGTCTATCTGCAGCGACGACGCCACCATCACCGCCGCGGATATTCCGCCGTCAGCCCTTCGCCCTGTCCGTCCCATCTGCTGCCATGCCGAGGCGATGCTTCCCGGGTAACCGTGCAGAATCGCCAGTTCGAGCGATCCGATATCGATGCCCAATTCCAGCGCGTTGGTACTGACTACGCAATGAATTTTCCCGTCCCGCAGACCGTGTTCTATCGCCCGCCGTTCGTTTGGCAGGTAGCCGCCCCTGTAACCCGCTATGCGTTCCCGCGGTATGGCGTGCGGCGCGGCGGCGTTTTGAATGTATTTCAGCAGGAGTTCGACATTTATGCGCGACCTGCTGAAAACTATGGTTCTTATCCCGTTCGATACCGCCTTTATGGCTATTCGGGCGGACGCCATGAGAGATGATTCGCGTATGCCTAAAGGTTCGTTCACCACCGGAGGGTTGAAGAATATTATATGCTTTTCGCCCGACGGAGCGCCATTCAAAGAGACCAGTTCCACGTCCCTTCCCACGAGTTCGGACGCGAGCGCGCGCGGGTTAGCGATAGTGGCCGAACAGCAGATGAAAGAGGGCTTCGAGCCGTAAAATTCGCATATGCGCAGAAGACGCCGCAGAATCATAGCGAGGTGCGAACCGTATATGCCCTTGTACGTATGGAGTTCGTCTATTACTATGTATTTCAGGTTTTCGAACAGGTCCTTCCATTTTGTGTGGTGAGGAAGTATTCCGGTGTGAAGCATGTCGGGGTTTGTTATGACGATGTGCCCCGACTTGCGCACTTTAGTCCGAACGTCTCCCGGCGTGTCTCCGTCGTAAGTGTGCGTCCGCACGTCCAGTTTCATGTCGTCTATCAGGTTGTGCAGCTCGGCGAGCTGATCCTGTGAAAGCGCTTTTGTGGGGAAAAGATATATGGCTCTCGACGACGGGGATTTGATTATCGCGTTGAGCACGGGAATGTTGTAACAGAGTGTTTTCCCCGACGCCGTTGGGGTCACTATGACGAAATCGCGGCGCGCCGTGCCCAGTTCGACGGCTTTCGACTGATGAGAATAAAGGTTCGATACGCCGCGCCGCCTCAACGCCTCGGCGAGCGCCGGTTCTATTTGGGGCCATCCGGCGTATTGAGCTTCGCGCGCCTGTATTATTCTGTGCGCCGCGATATCCCCATCCAGGGATTTTATCCAGTTTATAAGCCCCGCGATGTCCATGGAGTCTCTTGAATAAACTGTTTTTTTCATAGCGGAGCCTCCATTTCTGAAACTAAAGGCTGATTTATCGTTAGGGGCCTGAAGGGTGAAGATTTAAACCCTTGCGGCGTCTGTATTTCTAAACAGCAAAATGACGTTTGGGCAAATTAAGCAGCGTTTCCTTAACCAGCGCTTCCTAAAACCATTATAGCTCTTTTTCTCATTTGTATAATCGCGTATATCACTCCGGTGAAATTATTGTAAAATATATAAAGCATACTCGGGAATGTCCCGGGCAAATGATCGGCAGGCGGTCAAATGGAAGAGAAGGATTACGCGGCTCCTGATTTTGACATACTGTACCGCGAACTCGGCGGTCTCCGCGGCGAGTTCGCCGTGCTGTACGAAGAACTCGAGTTTATAAACCGCGTTCTCATACCCAGAATTCAGACAAATTATCTCATCAAAATAGGCGCGTTGCGCGTCGAACTGCTCTTGGCGCAGGTGAATATGATGAAGGCGCGGAGGATGATTGCGCTGATGCGTTCGGCCATTGACAAGGGCGGCGTCCTGTCCCCGGATGCCCTGGATCGCAGGCTGGAAAGAGAATTCAGGGAATGGGACAAGCGAATGGCTCATGAGGCTGCGCAGATAGAGGGCGCCAAGGCGCGTTTCTCATCGCTGTCGCCGTCCGAGGAGGAGAACGATGTCAGAGCGATATTTCGCGCTCTCTGCCGCAAGATGAACCCCGACATAAATCCCGACCAGAGCGACGAGGCCAAAGGTTTTTGGCCGAGCGTCTATTCGGCTTACACAAGCGGCGACCTGTTTCACCTGAAAGCCCTCCTGATGATGTCTGACGACTACCCCGACAGTTACGACATGCCCTGCAACATGGGAGCCATGAGAGAAAACAGGGCGGCGCTGAAAGTCAAGATAAACATGATCGAGGCACAGTTGCAAAACGCGAAACAGCACCCGGTTTTCGAATGGATGTCTCTGCTCGGCGACGCCGAACGTCTGGGATCGGAACAAAATCGTCTGCGCAGTGAGATAGGCCGCGTGAAAGCGCAGCACTCGGCGCTGCTCGATATGCAAAGATCTCTGGAACAGCGCGGAGCCCGGAGGTGACCATTCGGTACTCCCAACTATCATGTTAATAGTGTGAACACTCTCTGATTTTGGTGTATTTGCCTCTCAGCGATTGGATTTCTTCTTCTGTCAATCCGACAGCTTCCGCAAGGAACCGGTCTATTGTTTCGTATTCAGCCTCGATATTCTCGAAGAACAACTCGATCATCCACAGTTCAACGCCCTGATAGATCTTGAGCGCTTCAATAAACTCATCTTCGCAGCCAGCCACTTTTGCCTCCGTCTGAAAATCTGCGATAATATCGGCCAAGTACATGTTAGATAGAATATAGTATTTTAGCTTAAAATATATTAACGTCAAAATACTGATAAACTGCCGACGGCACATCTTCACAAGTAGGAATAGTATCAATCAAAGCGCGTTTCATATTTGCCCAAGATTTT
>JAISYN010000329.1 GCA_031269915.1 Synergistaceae bacterium | reverse complement strand
GGACGAAATCATCCTGCGCGCGCACACGACCGTCCGCGAAAAATTCCCGGACACGCTGCTGATAATAGCGCCGCGCCACCCCGTACGCGGGGCGGAAATATTGGAATTGGCGCGGAAGGCCGGGTTCTCCTCGGCGCTCGAATCGGCGGGCCGCCCCGTCACAAAAGCGACGGACGTATGGATAGCGGATATTTTGGGCGGCCTCGGACTGTATTACACATTTTCGGACATAGTGTTCGTGGGGGACTCTCTCCTCGACACATCCGACGGACACAACCCAATGGAGGCGGCCCGGCTGTCGTCGGCGATCCTTTCCGGTCCCAACGTAGCGAGTTTCACTGAGACCTACGACATCCTGAAACGCGACGGCGCGGCGGCAGTGACGGACGGCGAACATGAACTTGCCCGCGACGTGATCTCGCTCCTCTCCGACCCCCGCAAACTCGCCGAAATGCGCGGCAGGGCCTTTCGCTCCGCCGAACGGGAGGCGGGCGTGCTGGAACGAGCGAGGGAAAAACTCAGGCCGCTGCTGAGAACCATAACGGACGGCGGCGTGATATACTGACAGCAAGCGGGAATCATACTTGTCATCATCCTGGGGAAAACCGGCCCGCTCAAACGTGAGAACAGACTCAAGCTCGCGCATTTTATAACGCTTGATTTCACAGCATATATTATGCGGACAAAATTGCTTAAACGGAGTAATGACGGCCGAGTAACACTAATATTGGCTCTACGCGGCGAAAGGCGTTGATGGGAAGTTGAAGTTCGTCTTCATAGATCAAGATTACCGCATGAACGTATCCGGCGGAGAGAAAATAGTGGCTCCACTCATGGCGTTGGGCGAGGTCGAACATTATGACGACATACCGTGTCCGCAGAACGTCCTCCTCGAGAGAGGCAGGGGAGCTGACGTGATATTCATCAAAATCAACCAGTTGAGCAATGAACTGATAGACCGCTGGACCGGACTGAGGCTCGTGCAATTTATGGGTATAGGGTACAGCAACTACCTCGACGTTGATTACTGTGTCTCGAAGGGCATAGAAGTCAGGGGGATAGGGGAATACGGCAGCAACTCCGTCGCCGAGTACGCGATAGCCTTTATCATGTGCGCGGCAAGACGCATAGCGATTGCCGACAGGCGCATGAAACAGAAGATATGGGATACCGGAGGACTGCTTGGCGCGGAACTCGCGTCGTCCGTCGTCGGCATCGTCGGAACAGGGGCAATAGGAGGTCTGGTCGCTCAAAAACTGTCGCTCCTCGGAGCCGAGGTTCTTGCCTGCGACATTTCGCCAAAACAAGAGTTGATAGACACGTACGGAATCAAATACGCGGACATTGAAACGCTGATGAAAGAGTCGGACGTTGTGTCCGTCCACCTTAAACACAGTCCAGACACGGAAAAAATCATATCAGGGCGACTGCTCGGGATGATGAAACCGGGCTCGTTTTTCGTCAACATAGGCAGGGCGCAGACCGTCGATTACGCGGCGCTGAAAGAGCTGCTCGGCAGCGGAAGAATCCGCGGAGCAGCCATAGACGTCCACTACGGCGAACCTCCGTCGGACTGGAGCCTCGCCTTAATGGACAACGTGATTGCGACGCCGCACATGGGATATTTCACGGAGGCGTCGAACACAAACATGCTCAGGCTCAGCGTCGAATCTGTTCTGGAATTCGCGGGATCCATGAGTGAAAACAAATGAAATCCGCATCTCATGAAGACAGCGTTTACATACCGGCTCTATGCATGTATTATTAGGCTGTCATAAACGCGTAAACGGTCATCCGAAAAAACTTCAGGGAGAGTTTGATGTCATATCTCGATCTCGGCACGGATAATGTACTGACATATATAAGGAAACACGGCGTCTTCTTCTCCGAAGGCGCGAAATTGTCCGTTCGCGAGATTGACAGGAACGAAGTCGACGGGGACGGTTATGTAAACCATATATTTCGAGTATGGGATGAAGGCGGCAATTCCGTCATAGTGAAGCAGGCGAAGCCCTATCTGAAAATTTTTGGAGAGGGAGTTTTCCCGCTTCCGGTGGCTCGCAGCGCCTCTGAAACCGACATAATCGAAATCCGCAGCGCTATTGTCCCGAAGTATGTGCCGAAACTCATCCACGTCGATCGCGGGAACAATCTCTTTATTTCAGAGGACTGCGGGAAACTGGGGATAATGCGTTTCGGGCTGTCCAGGGGACGCAGATACCCGCGCTTTCCGAGGATGATGGGCGAATTCATCGCGAAGTGCAACTTCTACACATCCGAGCTTTACCTGGATCAAGGCGTCCATAAAGAGCTTGGCCGCCGCTTTGTAAGCCCCGAGATGAGCCGTATAATGGAGACCATCCTCTTTTTCAGGAAGTCGGTGCTGGACGATTTGATAGCGGAGCGCGAAACGCCCGATCCGACGCACGCCAGCCTATCGGATATATTCTGGGACAAGCGGGATGTGCAAGCCGAACTCCTGAAACTGAGGGACATATACATGAAAAAACAGGAGTGTCTGGTTCACGGCGATCTGCACACATCGAACACGATGATAAACGAGGATCGGATGAAGATAATCGACATGGAATACACCCATATGGGGCCGTACTCGTCCGATTCCGGTTATCTGCTCGGCAATCTCGTATATACGTACGACACATGGTTTTACCACGAGGAATGGACGGAAGAAGCGAGGGCCGGTTACAGGGACGAGGTGCTGGGATATATAAGCGAAACGCTGAAGGAGTACATCCGCTGTTTCTCCTGGTGTTGGGAAAGCGCGGTAAAGGACTTTTTCCGGCCTTTTCCCGAATATCTGGAGAACCTCTTCGCGGATTACCTGAGGGAGGTCTGCGGTTTCATGGGATCGCAGATCTGCTCGCGCGTGGGGAGCCTCGCGGAGACGTTCGATTTCGACGTCCTCCCCGATCTCAAGGCGCGCAACGCCGCAAGGGCCCTCGCGCTCGCGACGGCCTACAACCTCATAATGAGGAGGGGAGACGTGAAATCGCCGGACGACATAACCGATATCGTGCGAGGGACCGCCGAAATTTTTCGCGGCGCGACTCGCCAGTCATCAAACATATCGCTCATAACCACTCCTCGCACCGTTTCGTCAATTCCTGAACACGCTTGATAAACTGCCCGACGCGGTATCCGGCGCAAGCCAAGTAAACGGGCGTAAAACAGCGGCCGCTCATTCCTTCATAAAAAAGCAGAAACTACTTGCTTGACGAAACACGTCTTTGGGGGCTGAAATGTGATAGAGTAATTTAAGAAAGAGCCAATTTTGTCGGCGGACGATATTTACGTCTCTGACAAGAAATCATCCTTGAATTTCTGGAGGGATTGCCGTGATTGAGGCAGCCGGTTTGTACGTATCTCCAATAGGCAATGTCGTATTAAATGTCACCGAAGCCGGAGTATCCGAAATTTATTTTTCCGACGAACCGGTTACCGCCGTTTTGGGAAAAAATCCGATTGTGGAGGCCTGCGTGGCTCAGCTCGACGAGTATTTCACATGCGGGCGGAAGGTGTTTTCCGTTCCACTCGATCTGCATGGAACAGAATTTCGGATGAAGGCGTGGCGCGCTCTTTTGCAGATACCCTACGGGGAAACGTCGACCTACGGACGTATAGCCTCGGCGATTGGCAGCCCCAAAGCCGTTCGCGCGGTAGGCGGAGCGAACCACAACAACCCCGTCTCTATAATAGTGCCGTGTCACAGGGTAATAGGCAGCGACGGCGGACTTACCGGCTACGGCGGCGGATTGCACCGCAAGCGATGGCTGCTGGAACACGAGGCGGGACACAGGGGCGCCCGCAAATGAACAGCTCGCGTGACGGCTCGATCAGGATACCGGATATAACCGATGTGCTGAAGGCGAAAAAATTGCTCTCGGGGCTGGTGCGGCACACTCCGCTGGAGTATTCGCATCCTCTTTCGGAGTTAACCGGGGCGCGCGTTTACATGAAGCTAGAAAATCAGCAGCACGCGGGTTCGTTCAAAATACGCGGCGCAATCAACAAGATGTACTCTCTTACGGAGAGCGAGCGCGCGCGCGGCGTCATAACCGCTTCGTCCGGCAACCACGCGCAGGGGCTTGCCATGGCGGCCGCCATGCTGCGGACTAAAGCGGTGATATGCGTGCCTGAAACCTGTCCCGAGGCGAAAAAAGCTTCCGTAACGGCGAGGGGCGGAGAGTACGTCGAACTGCGCGTGACGGGCGCTCAATATGACGACACCGAACGGACGGCTTTGAAATTTGCCGATGAGGAAAAAAGGACGTTCGTCTCCGCCTACGAGGATACTTACATAGCCGCCGGACAGGGTACCTTGGCGGTGGAGATGTTCTTGGACGAACCTGAACTTGACGTCATATTCTGCCCTCTTTCGGGCGGAGGGCTTCTCACAGGGGTCGCGGCGGCGGCGCGCGCATTGCGTCCGTCGGTGGAATTATGGGGGACTATGGCCAAAAACAACCCGAGCTGGCCTCGCGCCTGGGACGCTGGGCGCGTCGAGCCGGTAGAAGAATCCGATTCGATAGCCGACGCTCTGGGAGGCTCGGCATCGCCCAAACTTTTCGATTTTATCAGGCGCAGCATAACGGGCATCGCCGACATATCTGAGGAGGACATCGCCGAAGCTATGGCGTTCGTCCACAAAAATCACCATCTGGTGATCGAGGGCGCTGCCGGAACGGCGATCGCAGCGCTGATGTCGGGGCGGATCGGCATAAGGGGGAAACGCGCCGCGGTCGTGATTTCGGGGGGAAATGTCGACGACTCGAAGTTCGTCCGGATATTGAGCGCCGCCGTAAGGGTTTAAATTTTCACCCTTCAGGCCCCTGACAATAAATCATCTTTTAAGACTTTCCGAGAGGATATTTGTTCCACGGATTTTTTTTTGCCTCTCCCGGCTTTCTGGGGAAGCGCGCGGGGCACGCGGATATTTTCGTCCATATCACCATGCTGCGTTCACGGCCCGGGATTTCATAAGGGACGAGCGACGGAGGACCGAGCCCCAATTGCCTCCAATCATGCGGATGAATGCCTCCGATTTCGGCAGCCGCGCGCGGCCCTTTAAACGCTATCAGCATGCCGCCGGTTCGGACGAGGGGCGACAGATATTCGGCCAGCACCGGCGCGTCCGCCACAGCGCGGGCGGTGGCGATATCGAATGTTTCTCTGTGGGAGGAGGCTGTTTCCTCGGATCGCTCATTGAGAACCGTTATATTTTTCAACTTCAGCTCGTCCGTTATCCAGAGGACAATGTCCGTCTTTTTCCCGATGCTGTCTACGAGCAATCCGCGCATGTCAGGGCGGCAGATTCCCCACACGATCCCCGGCAGTCCGCCGCCTGTTCCGACATCGGCGAACGAACCTCCGGCCGGAAATTTTTCAAGGTATGGAATGGCCGCGAGCGCGTCTTTTACATGTTCCTCGTATATCACATTTTCATCAGACGGCCCGGTGACGCGCGCTATGTCGTTGGCCGCCGCGATGAGCCGCGCGAAACGCCGGAGCTGCGCCTTCATATCTTCTGTGATTTCCATAATGACGACTCTCCTTCGAAAATTCTCTGTGAGGAATAATAACATCTGCCGTGCGCCGGAGGGTTAAAAAACATTCCATCTTGTGATAATCTTATACGAGGTGATCTCAGGTGACGAACAGTGCTGCCGATACCGAATGCAAAAATTTTGAGGGAGGGCGTTCCGTCGAATTCGGTAATTTCAAGCTGCTCGACCTCAGGGGGACGTGGCGCGAAATGGGGCGTCAGTACGGCGCCCTTGCCTCCGGCGCCCTGCGTGGAATGTACGCTAGGGCCATAGAGGAGAAACTTCTGAACGGCGGCGGAAAGAGCAGGGAAACTATCGAGGCCGCAGCCAAGGAATTTCACTCCAACTATCCGTATAAATTGAAGGAAGTTCTCACTGGCATTTCGGAGACCGGCGGATTGGAATTCGGGAAGATACTCCTGTTGAACGCCGTCGAAGTGCTGGTAGCCGATGAATTGTGGTCCCAGGCGTATTGCAGCGGCATAGCCGTCTGGGGGGAATATTCTTCCGGTTCGCTGATATACGGCAGGAATTACGACTATCTGCATTGGTTCCGCGAACTGGGAGAATATCTGACGATCGCGATTTTTCATCCCGCCGACGGCTCGCTTGCCGTGGCGACGATCGGTTATCCGGGAGAGATATACGTCACTACCGGAATAAACGAGCGCGGAATTTTTCTTGAGCTGAACAACGGCGAGCCATCGGGCGGCGCGTTGCAGTATCGCAACAGAGTGCCCGCCGTCGCCGAACTTTTCATGTTTCTTCTGGACTCGCCAGATTTGGATCAACTGGAGAGCTTTTTTCACTCGACGAGGTCGAATTTCGCCTATGTCGTAGGCGCCGCGGACGACCAGACGTCGCGCTGTTTCGAATGGCCGGTGTTCGACGTAAAACGCAGGTTGTCCGTCCGCCGTCCCGGTCTGATGGTGGCGACCAATCATTTCACGGAACCGTCGTGGGGCCTGCCGAAACCGGATGACGAAAAATTTTTCCGTACACGCGAGCGCAGACAGAATCTGCTGAATCTCGCCGAACATTTCAAGGGGAGCATTGACGCCGCCCGTATGAAAAAAATCCTCGATACGCGTATCGAAGACCTAGGAGCCACCACGGATTCCACCGTCTATCAGGTGATAGCGGAGCCGCGATCGATGACGCTCTCGCTCAAGATTCCCGAAATGACCGAATGGACGGATGTTCCGATAGGGAATTTCCTGTAATTTACCGGCCTCGGCTTTCATCGGCCTGGAGCGGGGCTTCCCTTCTTTTGGGCGGTGTCCGCGTTCGCGGATTTTCCCTCCGACTTGGCCCGCGCGTCGGAGCTATATTGATAACGCACACCGTTTGATGTGAGCGCCCCACAACTTTCATTTTCATAAAGTTGAGCGCCTGAAGCAAATTCGATTTGCCGCCCGCATTGGGGCCGCATACTGCGGCCGACTTCAGCAGTCTCTGAGGAACCCCCTCCGTCTTGAGCGCATGAATATCTTCGAGCGTTTTGTCTGATGTCGCCGCCATTCTGGCCGCTTGATTTTTCTGGCGGGTCTCAATCGTTGTTATTTACATCCCGTATGCCTCATTCAACTCCCGATTTATCCCGGTATCGCCCAGATGGTTTTAACGCGCGCGCATCGCAACATGCGCGGTGTTTTGTGTTATGATACTATTTAGAAGAGAGTGGACGCCATAATTTTATTAGTATTTTTACGATTTCAGTTTTATCTGATGAAAAGCTATACTTACATTCTGGGTAATCTGCGCGAAAACAAAACCGCGTAACGGATTCGGGGTTCGCGTCTTGAAGCGGGCTTCTTTTTTGACAATACATGGGGGTGAAAATAAAGATGGGAGAAGATAATTGCGGTACGTCCGCGAACACCGCTCCGGGGACGGGGCTGGCGGACGCGGACTTCGGCGAATTCCAGCCGAATTCTTACGAGGAGTGGAAAGCGGCGGCTGAGGCCACTCTCAAGGACGCTTCATTCGAAAAGAGCATGTTCACGAAGACGTACGAAGGCATAACTCTTGAGCCGCTCTATACCAGAGATCACTCGCCGGCGCCCGATGCGGCGAAGTCGTTTCCGGGCGAAGAGCCGATGCTGCGGGGAACTTCGGAGGATGGATACCTGGGCGAAACGTGGGAGATAGCGCAGGATTCGACCCGCGGCACACCTGAGGAAACTGCCTCGGAAATACGCCATGAATTGGAAAGAGGGGCGACCGCGATCACGTTTCGGGCCGACGGGATGTCGGCGGAGGACGTAAAAAAAGCGCTCGAAGGCGTCGACGTCAAGAAATACCCCTTTCATGTGTATACCGGGGCGTCGTGCGAGGCTGTCAGATTTTTCGAGGACGCCGTAAGCTTATCATCCGACCTGTCGGGTTGCGTAGGAAACGACCCCATAGGCGAATATCTCTCGCGGGGCTCGATGCCGAAGAGTTTTCCGGCGCTGATGGACGAGACGGCGGAGACCATGACCCGCGCCGCGAAAGCTTCTCCGAATCTCCGCACTATTTTGCTGAGGGGCGCCGTCTACAACGACGGCGGAGCGAACGCCGTTCAGGAGACCGCCTATGTGATGGCGTCGGCTATAGAACTCGTCTATGCCTTACAGGAGAGAGGACTCGACATCGACGACTTCTCCCGCAGGGTACGCTTCGAGTTCGGGATAGGTTCCAACTTCTTCATGGAAATAGCCAGAATAAGGGCCGCGAGGATAATATGGGCGCGCATAGCGGAGGAATTCTCCGGCGGGAAGCCCGACCGGGAATCCCTCAAGGCAAACATCTTCGGCCGCACATCGTCTTTCACCAAGACGATATATGACCCTTACGTCAATATGCTTCGCAATTCGACAGAAGCGTTCTCCTCGGTCATCGGCGGGATCGACGGCCTCACCGTCGGATGTTTCGACGAAGCGATAAGGGCAGGGGACGAGTTCTCCCGCAGGGTGGCCCGCAACTCGCAGATAATGCTGCGGGAGGAATTTCACCTGAGGGGCCCGATCGACCCGGCCGGAGGTTCGTGGTACATCGAATCCCTCACCGATTCGCTCGCCCGGAAGATATGGGAGACGATACAGGACACGCAGGCAAACGGCGGCATGCTCGCGTGCGTAAAGAGCGGACGGGTTCAAAACGCGGTGAACGAGATTCTTCAGGAGCGTTTCAAAAAACTCGCCTTTCGTTCCGACCGCGCCGTAGGCGTCAACATGTATCCCAATACGGCGGAAACCCCGCTCTCCGGCGCGAAACCCCTCCCGGGCAGAAAAACGCGCTCGGGCGGAGACATAACGCCGATACTCCCCCACCGCTGGACAGAACAGTTCGAGGAGATGAGGATGCGCACCGAAGCTTACAAAGACAAGACCGGGGACAACGTCAAAATATTCCTCGCCAACATGGGACCGGTATCCCAGCACAAGGCGCGCGCCGATTTCATAACGGGATTCATGGAGGTCGCCAACTTCGATGTGCTGAAAAACGACGGATTTCAGACGACGGACGAGTGCGCCGACGCCGCCTGCGCACTCGGCGCGGATATAGCCGTGATATGCTCGACCGACGCGGCGTATCCGGATATCGTGCCTCCTCTCGCCCGCCGCATAAAGGAGAAAAAACCGTCCATGAAGGTTCTCCTCGCGGGAGCGCCCGCCGAGGAATTCAAACAGCAGTACTCAGACGCCGGAGTCGACGATTTTCTGAGCGTAAGGTCAAACTGTCTCGCCGTATTGAGCGGCATCCAAAAAGCAAAGGGGATGATGTAATTGAACGGCTTGAAGAAATCTCACCCCGACTTTACAAAAGCCGCGCTCGCGCCGGAGCGCGAACGCGCGCCGCTCGGCGAACGCCGGAAACAGTGGGAGGAAAGATTCGGGCGCGAACACGGGAGGATGCCCTCCGAAGCCCTCGAACGGACGATGGAGCGGATAGACGTCAAACCGCTGTACACCGAGGAGGATTACGGCGTCTTAAAACATCTCGACTATATGCCCGGGATTCCTCCATATCTCAGAGGCCCGTACCCCACCATGTTCGTGACGCGCCCCTGGACGGTACGTCAGTACGCCGGTTTCTCTACGGCCGAGGAGAGCAACGCTTTTTACCGCAGAAACCTCGCGGCCGGACAAAAAGGGCTGTCGATAGCGTTCGATCTCGCTACTCACAGGGGATACGACTCCGATCACCCGCGGGTAGTGGGCGACGTGGGCAAGGCGGGCGTGGCTGTGGACTCTATTCTGGACATGGAGATACTTTTCTCGGGGATCCCGCTCGACAGGATGTCGGTCTCCATGACCATGAACGGAGCCGTATTGCCCATTCTGGCGTTCTATATAGTCGCCGCCGAGGAACAGGGCGTCGATAAGGCGGTGCTCAACGGAACCATTCAGAACGACATATTGAAAGAGTTCATGGTGCGTAACACATACATTTACCCGCCGGCGGCGTCCATGAGAATCATCGGGGACATATTCGCCTACACGTCGCGCAATATGCCCAAATTCAACTGCATCAGCATTTCGGGCTATCACATTCAGGAAGCTGGCGCCACGGCGGACATTGAACTGGCCTATACGCTGGCGGACGGGCTGGAATATCTGCGCACCGGGGTCGCCTCCGGGCTCTCGATCGACGATTTCGCGCCTCGCCTGTCGTTTTTCTGGGGCATCGGCAAGAACTATTTCATGGAAGTCGCGAAAATGCGCGCGGCGCGCCTGCTCTGGGCCAAGATAGTGAAGACGTTCGGGCCCAAAAACCCCAAGTCGATGGCGTTGCGCACGCACTGCCAGACTTCCGGGTGGAGCCTCACCGAGCAGGATCCGTTCAACAACATCGAACGCACCTGCATAGAAGCCTTGGGCGCGGCGCTGGGACACACACAGTCCCTGCACACAAACGCCCTCGACGAAGCCATAGCCCTGCCGACCGATTTCTCCGCCCGCATAGCCCGCAATACCCAGCTTTATATTCAGGACGAGACGAAGGTCTGCAAAGTCATAGACCCGTGGGGAGGTTCATATTACGTCGAATCGCTCACAGGCGAACTGATAAAGCGTAGCTGGGCGCTGATTCAGGAAGTGGAGGAACTGGGCGGCATGGCCGCGGCGATCGAGACGGGGCTGCCTAAGATGAGGATAGAGGAAGCGGCTGCACGCATGCAGGCCCGCATCGACTCGAAAGCCGAAAAAATTGTCGGTGTGAACTGCTGCCGCCTCGACAAAGAAGACCCGATAGAAATACTGGAGGTGGACAACTCAGCGGTTCGCGAGGCACAGATAGCGCGCCTCGAAAAACTGCGGGCCACCCGCAACCAGGAGAACGCCGAAAAAGCCCTTCAATCCATTACGAGATCGATGGAGAGCGGAGAAGGCAACCTTCTGGAACTGGCGGTAGACGCCGCGCGAGCGCGCGCGTCTCTGGGCGAAATATCCGACGCGATAGAAAAAGTGAGCGGGAGGCATAAGGCCATCATAAGGTCGATATCAGGAATATACAGCAGCGAGTTCACCGACGAGGAAGTGATAAACGAAGTCCGCGCCATGACCGACGAGTTCGAGAGAAAAGAGGGGCGCAGGCCCAGGATAATGATCTCAAAAATGGGGCAGGACGGGCACGACAGGGGCGCTAAGGTAATAGCGACGGCGTTCGCCGACATGGGCTACGACGTGGATATGGGACCGCTCTTCCAGACGGCCGAGGAGGCCGCCCGCGACGCGGCCGACAACGACGCGCACATCGTCGGTATGAGTTCCCTCGCCGCCGGACACAAGACTCTGCTTCCGAAACTCATGGAGGAACTGAAACGGCTCGGACGCGACGACATAATCGTAGTGATCGGAGGGGTTATCCCGGCTCAGGATTACGACTTCCTGCGCGAGGCTGGGGCGACGGCGATATTCGGGCCGGGGACCGTGATTCCGGTCGCGGCTAAAAAAGTGATGGAAGAACTAAACCGGCGTGTCTTCGGGTAAAAAAAACACCGGACGCCCCGAGTGGACGCCGGAGGGAGGGGGCGCGGAGTTCGCCACTCGCGTGATGGATGGAATCAGCGCAGTCCATGACGGCATGTCCCTCTCCTCTCCGAGGGCTCGGCTTTCCCCGCCGCCAAGGCGCAGGGAACTCTCCGCCGGCGACTACGTATCGGGCGTGCTTGCCGGGGACAGGACCATTCTGTCGCGGGCCATCACTCTTGTAGAAAGCAACTCCGAGGCCCACTCTCAAACCGCTGCGCAAGTTGTGAAGGCGCTGCTCCCCCACTCCGGCAACTCGATCAGGGTAGGCATAACGGGCGTGCCAGGCGCAGGAAAGAGCACTTTCATCGATGCGCTCGGTACCCGTCTATGCGAACTCGGTCACAAAGTGGCGGTGCTGGCGGTCGATCCCAGCAGCAGCGTGACGAAAGGCAGCATTCTGGGCGATAAAACCAGGATGGAAAACCTTTCCAGGAACGAAAACGCGTTCATAAGACCGTCGCCGTCCGGCGGCACTCTGGGCGGGCTGACGCGCAAAAGCAGGGAGACGATGCTGCTGTGCGAAGCCGCCGGACACGGGGTGATTCTGGTCGAAACAGTCGGAGTAGGGCAGAGCGAGGCGGCGGTCCGGTCGATGGTGGATTTTTTCCTGCTGATGGTGATAACCGGCGCGGGCGATGAGCTTCAGGGCATCAAAAAGGGAGTGATGGAGCTGGCCGACGCGATACTGGTGAACAAGGCGGACGGCGGCAATCTTCTGAAAGCGAGCGCCACCAAAGCCGAGTACAACAGGATACTCCATTACATACGCCCGGCCACCGAAGGCTGGGAGACGAAAGCGCACATCTGCTCCGCCGCGGCCGGCTCCGGAATAGACGAAATATGGGACGTCGTCGGCGAATTCATGCGAAACGTCAAAGAATCCGGCGTTTTCGCCGAACGCCGCAGACAGCAGACGCTCTCGTGGGTTTACTCCATGGTCGAGGACTACCTGAAACAAAAATTTTACGGCTGCGCGTCGGTGACGGAGGCTCGCGCCCGCATGGAAA
>JAISYN010000272.1 GCA_031269915.1 Synergistaceae bacterium | reverse complement strand
GACGCGCGATACGGATGGTCGCCGCAGCCGAAGAAGCTCTCTAAATTATTACGGCTTTAATACGGTTGCCCCGAGGAAAATCCCCGCTGTATTTTATTTATTCGATGAGGTGGTAAAATAAAACAAAGGTATCGAGCTATATTATTTTTTTGGAGGATGGTCCGTATGCCGCGATCTTGCGCGTCTTATCATGATGATACGGGAAACGGATGTTCGAAAGAGGATAAGATCATGTACAAGAGGCGGAAAACAACGCGCGGCGCAAGCGGAATAGGGCTCCTTGCGATACTGCCGTTCGTATTTATGGCGCTCGCCATATCCGTTTGGCGGCCCTCGCTGGAATTGAAGGCCGATGGAATGACGTCATCGGAGTCCGAAAAAAAAACATTCAGTCAGCCGGATGTCCTCGCTTCTTCGTCCGAGGATTCGTGGAGAGGTTATTTCATATATCTTCCGAAGAGCGAATATCTGCCGGCGGAGATCATATCAGGCCGCTGGTAGAAACCGCTGAATCGGGATGTTCATATCATGACTTACTGCCCGCGCAAGATAATGATAACGGTGATGGTTGGGGCGCTGGCGATTTTGGTTGCGGCAGCTTTGACTGCGAGACCTGGAGAGTCGGCCGAACTGTCGCCGCCTTACGTGGACAGGGAAGCGTCGGAAAACGCGTTTCTGAAGGCCTACGATTATTTCATGCAAAACAGGCTCTGGAACTCTATCGATAAACTTGCCGAGTCCATAGGCAAGAACGTCTATTTCGTCGACGCGTATTATCTGAGAAGCCTCGCTCTCCGCCGCCTTGGACGTTATACCGACGCGATGAACGCCATGTCGCAGTATCTCGAAGTCCGGCGAGATGATTACAGAGGGAGGATTATCCTCGACACGATGGAGTCGGAATGGGCGGCGATAAAAAGGGCCGTTTCCGCCGAATCCGAATTGCCGGCGCTATCGTTCGATTCAATGACGATAAATTCTTTCACCGGACTTCCCGTATACAACAGTCTGTCGGTAAAAGGCATGGCGGGGCTTGGAAAGATAGCCGCCGCCGAAGGCCGTATACTGGTATGCGACACTCTCGGCGGCAAGGTATGGGTTTTCGATGCCGGCAAAAATGTTCCTCACGCGCTGAATGCGGCACGTCCAGCGGCCGTCATGCCGCTCTCGCAATACGAGACGTTTCTTTTTCAAGAGGACGGAACAGTTTACAGGATGTCCTTCGACGGGACGTCCGGACAGACTGCGCTGGAGGCAGCCGGGACACTGGGAATCAATGTCGCGGACGCGGCGTTCATAGACGCCACGTTCTTCGCGGCTGCTGACAGAAAAGGCGGCGCGATCAGGTTTTTTGAAACGTCATCTCTCAAACAGTCAACCGAATGGAGACCTCAGGATGCCGGCAGTTCGGGCAAACTGTTTGAACCGGTCGCCGTTTCGTCGTACGGTTCTCTCATAGCCGTGGCGGACAGGGGCAACGGGGAAGTTTTCGTGCTGGACTCTTACACGCTGTCCGTGCTCGATACATTCGCGCTGGAAACACCGCGTGATCTCGAATGGGGGCCGAGGGGTGAACTTTACGTGTTGAACGAACGCGGGGAGCTGTATTCCCGTTATCCTTCCGGTTCAGCGTCGGCGGACCTTAAAATGGCGAGAGGAGACATGAATGGCGCGTGGAGCATGGCGTGGACGCGGGACGGGCTCGTTGTCGCCAGCCTGTCCGGCAGAACGTGGTGGATAGGCTCCATGCGTCCCGGACATTCGGAAACCTTCGGCGCGGTCACGCTCCACGACCCGTGGATAGAAGCGGAAGGCGGCGTCGAGAATCTGATGCTGCGCGGATCTGTGGCGTCCACATATCACGATTTCATACAGGGGAAGATACCCATGACTCGGGTAGTCTGGCGCGGCGAAGTCAGGCCGTCCAGGATAACGGCGGTCGGCGCCGGCTATGAGCGGACAGCGAGGTTCTACTCTCCCGAGGCGATCGGCGGTTCTCGTGACGCCGCAATAATACGGGCTGTTACGATAAGCGACGTTATGGGGGATATAGCGTCAATTTCACGGAGCGGGGAACTGATCCCCGGCGCGGTAGTCCTCGATACGAGGATATCCGGGTCGAATGGGCAATGGGAACTATTTTTCGCTTTTTTGCTCCAGCAGGGGGCGCGCCTCGACCTGTGGGCGTTAAATAGGCCGGCGTCTCCTCTCGTGAGCCGCATATCGAAACTCACTCTGGGGCGTACGTACTATTCCCCGGAAGTGTGGCAAGTTCCGCAAAACGAGAGCGTCGAATGGATACTGAGCGTCCCGCTGCCGCCGGACACAGTCACTTTCGGTTATCCGTCCGACACAACTCTCTCTCTGTTCTCTGATGTAGATGTCATACGGTTCACCGATTGGATTCCTGTATGGCCGTCGCTCATGCAAAGAGCTGAAAGCGAAGGGGTGTTGAAATGAAGATAGTAACAGGCTCGGATCATGCTGGTTTCGCTATGAAAGAGGATATCAAAGCGCTTCTGTCTGGCCTCGGACATATTGTGGAAGATGTGGGCACATTGTCAAGCGATAGTCCGGCAGATTACCCCGACTGGGCGTTTAAAGCCGCCGAAAAGGTGGCGTCAGGGAAAGCCGAACGCGGCGTACTGATTTGCGGTACAGGGATAGGCATGTCCATAGCGGCAAATAAAGTGAAAGGCGTTTATGCCGCTTTATGCCACGATGAATTTACCGCGCGTATGAGCAGGGAGCACAATGGGTCAAACGTGCTGGTATTGGGCGGAAGGACTTTGGGAGTCGAATTGGCGCGTTCCGTAACGAAAGCGTGGCTCGAAGCCGAACCCGAAAAAGGGCGTCACATGGTTCGAAGGCAAAAAATAGAAACGTATGAGTCCGGCACGTGCGACAAAGAGATAAAGACGTCGGGAAGCGGACGGGTAATTATAATAGAACACCCGCTGATACAGCACAAACTCAGTATTGTGCGCGATAAGAACACCAGCGTCAAGGATTTTCGCGATCTGGTGCAGGAGATAGCCGGGCTTATGGCTTACGAGATATCGCGCAATCTGCCGCTCGAAGAAATAGACGTGGAAACCCCGGTGAGATCCACAAAATGTTTTTCGCTGTCCGGCAAAAAACTCGCGGTCATCCCGGTGCTGCGCGCCGGGCTGGGCATGGTCGAGGGGATATTGCGCCTGATTCCCAATGCTAAAGTCGGTCACATCGGCCTTTACCGCGATCCCGACACACTCATGCCTGTCGATTACTACTGCAAGCTGCCGAATGACATAGGGGAACGCGACATTTTCATAGTAGATCCCATGCTGGCTACCGGAGGCTCTGCCTCCGCAGCGATATCGCACGTCAAAAAACGGGGCGGGCTCCGCATATCCCTCGTCTCCCTCATCGCCGCGCCTGAAGGAGTCAAGAAGGTCTCCTCGGAACACCCGGCGGTGGATATATTCGCGGCGGCTCTCGACAGCCACCTCAACGAACACGGCTATATAGTCCCGGGATTGGGAGACGCCGGCGACAGGCTTTTCGGGACAAAATAAGAAGACGCCCAAGTTATGGCGATTTTCTCCGCGATATTGAATTTTTTGTGGGGCATCATAGCGACGCCCATATCCATGAAACTGTCCAGGACATTCCGGCTGCTGGATGTACCGGGCGGAAGGAAATTGCACCCGGTAGTTACTCCGAGGGGCGCCGGAATCGTGTTATGGACCGGTTATCTTCTATGGGCGCTCGTCAATTCCAATCCAGGAGTCGAGGTTCCATACGTGGCGACCGGAGCTACTTTGGTATTCCTCGTGGGCTATATGGACGACATGCATCCTCTTCCTCCGCTCAAACGGCTTGCGGTGCATCTGCTTGCCGCTGCGTGGGTCGTCATACCTCTTTCGGTGCCGCTCCATCAGCGGGCGCTGTTTTTGTTGTGGATAGCTGGCTGTACGAACGCGTACAACTTCGTGGACGGCATGGACGGATTGGCTCTGTCACTGGCTTTGGTGACGTCTTATATGGCTTACAGAGGCGGCAACCCGTATACGTGGCTGCCGTTCTGCGGTCTTGTGGCTGGAGTTCTGCTGTGGAATTTCCCTCACGCCCGCACATTTCTCGGCGACGGGGGGGCGACGCTGCTTGGGTATGTATGTTCCTCCCATCTGGCGTGGGATATATTTCCAAGGTTCTTCCACATGAATTTGGCGACTATGGCGACAGCGCTTGTGCTGATAGGCGGAGTCCCAGTGGTCGACACGCTCTTCGCCATGATCAGAAGGCTGAGCCGCGGGCGTTCGCCATTTTATCCGGACAGGGGGCATTTACATCACATACTTCTCGATTTCAAGCTGCCGACGTGGGAAGTCCTTGCGCTGATAGTGGCCGTCCATGGGGCGCTCGTAGGGGCCGGATATTACATGCTGGTTCGATACCGATGACGAGTTCTCCCATCTTGGAGCGAAAGAAAATCGACATAGTGATAGGTACCCGCCCGGAGGCGATAAAGATGGCCCCGCTCATAATTGAGCTGAGGCGGAGGGAAAATTTCTCGGTCCGCGTCATATCGACAGGACAACATACCGATATGCTCAAACAGGCGCTCGGCTTTTTCAAAATAGAACCGGACATCGACCTTGCCATCATGAGACAAAACCAGACACTCGACTATATAACGTCCTCCGTGCTCTCCAGAGTTGGGGAAATACTCGATTCCAACCGCCCGGACGCCGTATTGGTACACGGAGACACCACCACCACCCTGGCTTCATCTCTCGCGGCGTTTTACCGGCAAATACCCGTTGGGCATGTGGAAGCCGGCCTCCGCAGCTTTGATATGCAATTCCCATTTCCTGAGGAAATGAACAGAGTTTTGACCGACAGGCTGGCTGAATGGCTTTTTGCCCCGACAGAGCGGGCCGCCTTGAACCTCCGACGCGAAAACGCGGTCCCGGATGAAAATCTGTATGTCACCGGCAACACGGTGATAGATGCGCTGTTTACCGCGCTTAAACTATGTGAAAAACCCGGTTCGCCGGTTTTATTCCCGCTTGCCGGCGGGGCGCCGTTCATCCTTATGACGGCTCACAGGCGGGAATCCTGGGGGAAACCGATGGAGCGAATTTGTTCGGCGCTTCTCGAAATATTGCGCCGTCACAAAGACTGTCACGCTCTCGTTCCCATGCACAAAAATCCGGCGGTCAGGGACTCCATGAAAACTATCCTTGGAGGAAACGAACGGGTCATTCTCTGCGATCCGCTAGATTATCCAGATTTTGTCTGGTCCCTCGGAAGGTGTAAAATTATTTTGAGCGACAGCGGAGGAGTGCAGGAAGAGGCTTCCGCGTTGGGTAAGCCGGTAGCCGTTCTCCGTGACGTCACGGAACGTCCCGAAGCGGTGGAGCGCGGAACGGCGGTACTTGTCGGCACTGAGTACGATCGCATAGTCCACGCAGCGGACAGGCTGCTTTCTCATGACGAAGAATATCGTGAAATCGAGGAGCGAAAATATGGCAATCCGTTCGGCGATGGACAAGCCTCCGCTCGGATAGCCGGCATTCTGACCGAGACGCTTCGATGATTTTCGTTATGGTATATTATTGCCCGGTATGGTTCCGTTCGTTTGACGACAGGAGTGAAGTCATTGGGTGACAGAATGCTGATTCGGGGGGGTCGCCCGCTCTCCGGCGCTATAACTGCCCAGGGCGCGAAGAACGCGGCCCTGCCGGTTATGGCGTCCGCGCTTCTGCTGAGAGGCAGAAGACTGACGCTGGAGCGGGTGCCGGATTTGAAAGACATTCATACGATGGCTAATCTGCTGAGGCATCTCGGAGCCGGTATCGAGTTTGAAAACGGCAGAATGACGATAGATGTTCCTGATGATTTGAAATGGGAAACGCCGGCGGAGCTTGTGAGAAAGATGAGAGCATCGTCCCTGGTCCTGGGACCGCTCGTCGCCAGGTGCGGAAAGGCGGTGCTCCCGCTTCCCGGAGGATGCGCCATCGGGAGCAGGCCTATAGATTTTCATCTCAGGGGATTGGCCCGCATGGGAGCGGAGATAGATTTGGAACAAGGTTCCGTGCATGCCCGTACGTCGGGGCTTTCGGCCACCAGAATCAGTCTGGATTTTCCCTCCGTCGGAGCCACAGAGAACATGCTGATGACGGCAGCTCTGACGCCGGGTGAATCAGTTATAGAGAACGCGGCACGTGAACCCGAGATATCGAATCTCGCTCAGGCGCTCAGGGCTATGGGAACCTATGTGGAAGGGGACGGAACAGGCACGATAACCATCAGGGGAAGCCGGGAACTCGGATCCGCGACGGTGAGGATAATCCCCGACAGAATAGAAGCGAGCACCTATCTTCTCGCCGCTCTCATGACTCGCGGCGAGGTTACGATAAACGACATAAATACCGAATATCTAGCCGCTCTCCTTTCTAAACTGGACGACGCCGGGGTCATATGCGATGTGTCGCCGTATTCCGTCACGCTGCGCGGGGCGGACCAGAACTGGCGCGGAGTGACTCTCACGACTTCGCCTTATCCCGGTTTTCCGACCGACGTCCAACCCCAGATAATGGCCGCGTTGTGCATGGCGGAAGGGACAAGCGTCATTCACGAGAGCGTGTTCGACTCGCGGTATGTTCATGTCGCGGAATTCAGACGAATGGGCGGAAAAATAGATATACAGGGAAACACCGTCGTCGTGATAGGGGTGTCTAAACTCATCGGCGCCGAAGTCCGGGCGTCTGATCTGCGGGCCGGAGCGGCGCTTATCATTATGGGACTCGCCGCCGACGGGCAGACGGAGATACACGAACTCAAACATATATGGAGAGGATACGAGAATCTCATGGAAAAGATGACTTCATTGGGTGCGGATATCGAGATCGAACCCGGAAGCGAAATAGACGAGTGATAAGATGGACGCGCCCCGCAAGGAATACGCCAGCATAAAAACCGCGGCTTTCGTAGGAGCGGCCGGCACGGGAAAAAGCCAGAGGGCGCAGTTCGTCGCCGATTATCTGGGCGCTGAGTATATAATAGATGACGGTCTTGTGATTCGCAGAACGGAGATAGTCTGCGGAAAGAGCGCCAAGACGGAAAGGAATCAGATTCGCGCGATACGGAGGGCTCTTTTCGAGTACGAGAACCACCTCGTTTCCGTGCGTGATTTCTTCAAACAGGCTGCTCCATGTTATGTTATGGTGATAGCGACTTCGGAGGATATGGCGAGGAGAATAACGGATAAACTTGGTTTTCCCCCTCCGGAGCGCATCGTCCGTATCGAGGACGTGGCCACGTCGGAGGAGATAGCACGGGCAAAAAAAGAGCGTTCGAGCAAAGGTCAGCATGTCATACCGGTATCGCACGTTCTGGTTCGCAAGAACTTCGCCGGGAAAATGGTTGGGCGGCTGCGGGTTCTCTGGCGTTCCAAAGCGCCTCATGACGGTGAAAAAACTATCGTCAGGCCGCCTTTCAGCTTTTACGGAGAGGTCCATATCGAACCGGCGGCTATAGAGCAGATGGTCTCGTACATAGCGTCGAAGGTCCCTCAGGTCGCAAGCGGGCCTGCGAGCAGGGTTTATTCTTCGGATAACGATTCGCTGAGCATTTATATAGACCTTAAAATAACGCCAGGTTCTAAAAACATCATGCAGGTGGCCGAAACGGTAAGGCAGAGAACGGCAAAGATCGTGGGATATTTCAGTGGTTTGAGCGTGTATAACGTAAACGTAAACGTGATTGGTGTTGAGTTTTAAATGAGCGACCAAACGGTTGGCGAGAAAGTCGAAATTTTCGGAATGACCCCGGCGGAGCGTGAAAATGCTCTGCAAGCGCTGTGGAATGAATGCAGGGATCGGGCCATGTCATGCGGCATGTGCGGTCTCTCTTCCACTCGCACAAATGTTGTATTCGGCGAGGGGGACGAAAACTCACGACTTCTGCTAATAGGGGAAGGCCCGGGAGAAACGGAGGACGAAACGGGACGCCCGTTCGTGGGACGCGCCGGACAGCTTCTCACCCAGATATTGGCGGCCGCGGGCATAGACAGGAATGACGTATATATAACGAACGTGGTTAAATGCAGGCCGCCGGGCAACAGGACTCCCGTGTCAGAGGAGGAGGCCGCGTGCGATATGTTTTTGCAGACGCAGATACTCCTTTTGAAACCTGCCATTATGGTACTGCTCGGATCCACGCCCACTAAGTGGATTTTGAAAACGACCGCCGGCATTTCAAAACTCAGAGGGCGGTGGTTTAACTGGCGCGGCATAGCCGTTATGCCGATGTTTCATCCGAGCTACCTGCTCCGTTATTCCGACGACAAGAGGCAAGGCAGCCCCAAACATCTCTCGTGGCTTGATATTCAGGAAGTGCGAAGACAGTGGGACTGTGTGAGGGAGACGGGACGAACGGAGGGAATTGATTTTGGCGGGTAAAGACGATAAGAATGTTCCGAGGCATGTCGGCATAATTATGGACGGAAACGGGCGATGGGCGAAAAAACGCGGTCTCGCCCGCATTATGGGACACCGTGCCGGTATGGAGACCGTGGAAGAAATAGTGGACAGAGCGTATAACATTGGGATAAAGCATCTTTCACTTTACTCATTCTCTACCGAGAACTGGAAAAGAATGCCGGCCGAAATAGAAGGATTACGGGAGCTTTTTCGCATTTATCTCATGAGCAAGGTCGAAAAAATGTACGCGCGCGGCGTCAAGATACGATTTTCGGGACGCATAGACGCATTTGGCTCCGATATTTCTAAACACGCCCGGAATGTGGAAGAATACACGAAGAACAACACAAATTTGGAGGTAGTTTTTTGCGTGAATTACGGAGGACGTCAGGAAATAGTGGACGCCGTCAATAAATTGCTGTCAGAGCGGGTGGAAGGCCCCATAACCGAGGATGTCCTGAGAGACAGGATGTACGTGCCTGATGTTCCGGATCCCGATCTGCTCATCAGAACGGGCGGCGAATTGAGAATGAGCAACTTCCTGCTGTGGGAAAGCGCGTACAGCGAATATTATTTTACTGATATATACTGGCCTGACTTCAACAGCGCCGAGCTGGATAAAGCCATTCTGGACTACTCGCGGAGGGAACGTCGTTATGGCGTTGCATAAACCTCCGGCCGGCGCGAGAATAAAAGAAGAGGACGCGTCGTCGGGCAAAAAAGACCTTTTGAGGCGAATAGCGAGCGGAGCCGCTATATTTGTCTGTGTCGTATCCGGCATACTGCTCGGCGGGTGGGCGTGGAGCATCGTTGTATCCCTGATAGCGCTATGTTCTTTATGGGAGCTTTATAAAATGATGTACACCAAATACAGGCTGTCGCGAGGCTGGGGGATCACTGGCGGCGCTTTGATGCTTGCCGCGGTTTCAACCGGTTTCAGTTATGCCGTCATAATCTCCATAATGACGATAGTGGCACTGTTGGTTCTTTTCACCGAGATAATCCGCAGGCAGGCAACCGGGCACAGTTACGCGCTGTGGAATATGGGCGGAACCCTGTCCGGCCTCGTATATATCATCCTTCCGTGGAGTTTTTTGATACTTCTGCGTTCCCATCCCCACGGATCGCAATATCTGCTCACGATATTCTTCTGCACATGGAGCTGCGATGTCGGGGCATATCTTGTCGGCTCCGTGTTCGGCGAATCCCCTCTCTGCGATAAAGTCAGCCCGGCAAAGAGCTGGGAAGGTTTTTGGGGAGGCATAGCCGCAAGCGTGATATGCGTCTCCGTTCTGATAGTCCTTTTCGAGATGGCGCCCTTCCCTCTCGTGCTGCTCGGCACCCTGTGCGGCGTGGCGGGACAGCTTGGGGATCTCGCGGAATCGGTCTTGAAACGCGAGGCGAAAGTAAAGGATGCCGGGAATCTGATACCCGGGCACGGGGGGTTTCTCGACCGTTTCGACAGTATTCTCATAAACGCGACGCTGACATTTTTCATCATCGAGGTAATAAGTTGACCTCAACCGGCAAGATCGTCAGAATCGCCGTAATAGGGGCGACCGGGAGCGTCGGCGCGTCTGTGTTGGATATCTGTTCGCGTTTCCCGGAGCGTTTCAGAGTAATGGCCTTGGCTGCCCGTTCAAACGCGGACAAACTGTTGGAGATGTGCATGCGTTTCAGAGCGCGATATGCCTGTCTTGCGGTATCATCCGCCGAAATCGCGAGAAATTTTCAAAAGAACGGAACGGAACTGCTTTCGGGAAAGGAAGCCCTGGAGAGCGTTGCGGAACTTCCATGCGTCGATCACGTCGTATTCGCCTCGTCGGGAACAGGCGCCATAATCGCTTTGCAGCGCGCTCTCGCGGCCGGAAAGGATGTCTCTCTCGCCAATAAGGAGAGTATCGTCGCGGCCGGGCAGTGGGTAATGCCGCTCGTTAAACGCTCTGACCAACTGAGGCCGCTCGACAGCGAACACAGCGCTATATGGCAGTGCCTGCGCGGAGAGGCGCGGAAGGACGCGGCGCGTATACTTCTTACCGCGTCGGGCGGGCCGTTCCGGGATTTCTCCGTCAAGCGCATGGAAAACATCACTCCAGAGGACGCTCTGCGGCACCCAGTCTGGAATATGGGCGCAAAGATAACGATTGATTCGTCGAATTTGATGAACAAGGGTATAGAGTGCATCGAAGCCATGCGGCTGTTCGACATGCCGCCTGACAGAGTCGGTGCGCTCATTCATCCGAGTTCACAGGTTCACGGTATCGTGGAATTCAATGACGGTACCATAAAGCTGCTTTTCTACCGGCCCGACATGCGCATACCCTCATTGGCAGCCCTTGCCTGGCCGGAGCGCCCCTCCGTCGCCGGGATAAAGGAATTGGAACCGCCATGCCCGGAAGAATGGGCGCTGAACTTCTACCCGCCCGACCTGGTTCGTTTCCCATGCCTTCGCATAGCGCTGGAGGCCGGCAGAAGGGGAGGAGCTTATCCTCCCCTTCTGATAGGGGCCGATGAAGCGGCGGTGAGAGCTTTTATGAATAGGCGTATTTCTTTTTTATCGATTTCAAATATAATAGAATCGGTTTTGGAGAAATATTCCGGGCCGTCTCCATCGGCACTCAGCGACGCGATGGAACTTATTTCGGAGGGCGAACGCATGGCTGATGAAATTTGTTCGTCCTTCAGTGGAAGGTGATAAAAAGTGGTCAGCGTAATAGTCAGTATACTGTCTTTCATGCTAGTAATAGCGATATGCGTTATCATTCACGAGGTCGGCCACTATGCCGCAGCGGTATGGCGCGGGGTGCAAGTGCACGAGTTCGCTTTCGGTATGGGTCCAGGCATAATAACGAGACGCGCTGGTAACGGGACTCTGTGGTCGTGGCGTCTCTTTCCCATAGGCGGTTACGTCCGGATGGAAGGCGAGGAGGACGAACCGAGGCTCGGTGATGAACCGGACAGAACCAGGTCGGTCAACTTAAAACGTCCGTGGGAGCGTTGTATCATCTTCGCTGGCGGAGCTTTTATGAACCTGCTTCTGGCTTGGCTTCTGACGGTATTCCTTCTTTCGATGCACGAAGTTATCAGCCCGGATCCGGTCGTCGGTAAACTCATACCCGGCAGGGCGGCCGAAGCGATGGGCGCCTTGCCGGGCGATAGGGTGCTGTCGATAAATGGACTCCCTATCTTAAAGTGGGCTGATATCCGAGAGACGCTCCAAACCATAGGTACTGACAAAGTGGAAATAATGGTCAGGCGCGGCGATGCTGATATCACTTTAAATGGAACGATTCAAAAGGACGAAGAGTTGGGAGTCCGTCTTTGGGGAATCGAGCCGTCCAGGATAACCTATCCGGTTCATAAAGCCGCCCTGGTGGGCATGAAATACTGCTGGGATTTGAGCGTCATGCAATTGAACGGGCTCAAAAACATGATAATCGGGAAGATCAAGCCCGACATAGCCGGCCCAGTAGGGATAGCCGTCATGGCAGGTGACGCGGCGCGCGACGGCTTCTGGACATTTGTGATGTTCCTTGCCATCATAAACCTGTGTCTTGGAGTCATGAACCTTTTGCCTCTGCCCGCTCTCGACGGCGGACGGCTCGTATTTCTGCTGTTCGAGATAATTTCCGGCCGTAAATTCCCCGAGAAGTGGGAAAACCGGATACATCAGGTCGGGCTCGTAATGCTGTTTGTTTTGATTATTTTTGTGACATGGCAGGATATATTGCGCATAGTGAACAGATAGAATACTGGGGGGAAATCACATTGGGTTTACTGAAATTGGAAGTTCTGTTTTCGAATATGGCGCGCGGTATGAAACCGTCACCCATTCGCGAATTGCTGCCTTATATCAAGCGTCCCGGAATGATTTCGTTTGCCGGCGGCAATCCCGATCCTATGATATTCCCTATAGACGAATTCGCGAAATGTTCGGATATCCTCACACAAAACGGGAAAGAAGTTTTGCAGTACGGTCCCACTGACGGATACGCCCCACTGAAAGATTTCATCTCCCGGTGGATGGCGCCCAGGATGGGACGCTCCGTCGAATCGTCTGAGCTGCTCATCACCACCGGTTCACAGCAGGGCATGGATTTGCTCTGCGCGGCGCTGATTAATCCCGGCGACTGCATAATCGTCGAGGACCCGACATATCCGGGAGCCATTCACACCATGCGCAACAGAGGGGCCGAGTTTCTCACCGTTCCGTGCGATAAAGACGGAATGCTGGTCGACCTCTTGCCAAAAATGATAGAAAGCGCCCGCAATTCTGGCAATGCTCTCAAATTTATCTACACCATCGTGAACTTTCAAAATCCCGCCGGAAGCACGCTTTCCGCGGAGCGCAGAAAAAAACTGCTGGAGATAGCGAACTTCTACGACATAATCGTTTTTGAGGACGATCCCTACGGGCATCTCCGTTACGACGGGACGGCTGAACCTACGCTTTTTTCAATGGACACCGACGGCAGGGTTATATATGCCTGCTCGTTCTCGAAAATTCTGGCGCCTGGCGCGCGCGTTGCCTGGATTACCGGTCACAAGGATATCATAAGAAAAATGGTTCTCGTCAAACAGGGCGTCGATATGTGTACAAGCGTAGTCGCGCAGGCTCTTGTGTCGAGGTATTGCGAGGAAGGATATCTCGATTCGTTCCTACCAAAGATAATCTCTCATTACAAAAAAAAGCGCGACGGCATGGCGGCGGCATTTAAAAAATATTTGCCCGGTTATGTGGAATACGATGTTCCAAAGGGAGGCTTCTTCTTCTGGCTGAAAATTCCAGGCGTTGATACGGAAAAACTGTTTTATAACGCCATCGATAAAGGAGTGGCGTTCGTGCACGGCAGATCGTTCTATGCCTGCGGCGGCGGGGAAAATTGCCTGCGTACCTGCTTCACGTTCGCGCAGGAGGACGAGCTGATGGAGGGCGCGCGTCGTCTTCGCGCGTCGATAGACGATACCAGGCCATGATATTGTATATAAAATGTTGACGGAGATGAAAAGACTGATATAATTATCTCTGCTGACCGCCGGGATGGCGGAATTGGTAGACGCACGGGACTTAAAATCCTGTGAACGTAAGTTCGTGCGGGTTCGATTCCCGCTCTCGGCACCATTTTAAATATCGCGGGGTGGAGCAGTCCGGAAGCTCGTCGGGCTCATAACCCGAAGGTCACAGGTTCGAATCCTGTCCCCGCAACCATTTTACGATTCAGGCGGCGGTGTAGCTCAGTTGGTCAGAGCATGCGGTTCATACCCGCAGTGTCGCCGGTTCGATTCCAGCCACCGCCACCAACAGACAATTTAAGGTAAGTGATAAAAAGCGCCGAACCCAGAGAAATAACAGGGGTTCGGCGCTTTTATAGACGCCGTTAAATTCATATAAACGTAAGCGTCAAATACGCCGTCACCTGTAAAAGAGCAGGGAAAGGGTTTATTGTTGCTGTTGTGAGTTGAGTTTGCAGATATCCGGCAAGG
>JAISYN010000271.1 GCA_031269915.1 Synergistaceae bacterium | reverse complement strand
GGAGCAAGCTCCCTGTCGGGGTTCGGGGCAGCGCCCCGAGGTTTTGCCTGCGGATTTGGGAACAACCTAAGCGGTGAACTTTTTGCGCGATATGCTGTAAAATAACGGATGCTTGGATGTAAAAATCGTAAAGGGAGTGGTTGTATTGCTGGAATGGCTCGAAAAAAATTATAAAATCGCGGTTGGAGGATTGGTCGTCGTCGTGCTGCTTCTCGCCGCGGCCTTTGTATCGTCGCGGAGCACGGCATCGAAGGAGATAGTGGAGCTGAACGAGACGAAAGCGTCTCTTGAGGCTGCTGTCGCAAACAGCGGGCGTGAACTCGATGAGGCGCGCGCTCGCGTGGCGGAACTCGAAAAATCAGGCGAGGCGTCCAAAGCCGAGATAACCGCGCTGACCGAATCAAGCAAAAAACTCGGCGGGAGGATCGCCGCCCTGTCGGACACGCTCGCGTCGGCCGACAAAAAGATCGTCTCTCTCCAGGATTCGGTGGATATCCGCCGCAAGGCTATGGCGAACATGAGGGAGGATATCGCCGCTCTGAAAGAGGAAGTGAGGGAATTCCTCAAGGAGATAGCGGCGCTCGAAGAGGCGAAAAAATCTCTTGAGACGGCTGCCCTGAGCAATGAGCGTGAACTCGGCGAAGCGCGTGCCCGCGTGAAGGAACTCGAAAAAATCAGTCCGCCCAGGGTGGAAGACGCCCTGCCGGCTTCTCCCAAGGCATTGGGCACGATCATGCTGAAGCTGTCCGGCCTGGAACCTTTCGGCACGATGATTTCGGAATTGAAGAAAGTGGTTCCCGCGATTTCCGACATAGCGAAGGATAAAGAGATCGTCGACGAATTAGTCTCCAGTCTGGCGGTTTATGAGGATTTCACGGGCACGGTGCGGGATGTGGCAGTCCTGCTCGAATTGGATCAGCGGCCCGAGATTTACGTGTCGTTTTTGGCCGACGCCGTAAAATTTGGCGAGTTCGTTTCGAGGGACTCAAGCCTCTACAGTTTCGAGCCGTGGTACAAGAAGGGCGTGGGGTACTACGTATTGCGGCCCGCCGGGGACGACGCCGGGGATGAAATGTGGTTTTACGCTGCCGCCGGCCCCGCCGGTACGGACAGAACGTCATCGCTGGTGTTCATGACGACGAGCGAGGGCGCGATATCGCGCATGGTGGACGCCTACGACGGCGTCTCCCCGCGTTTCGAGACGGACAGGCATACTTCGGGTGAGAACTTCTTTCAGGTAAAACTGAGGGACGGCCTCACGTACCGCGATGTCGCGCATGCGATATGGAACATCCAGGCGCTCGCGGATCTGTGGGACAACACTCCCGACAAGGTGCTCTGGTCGGTCGTCGAGGAATCCTGGACAAAAGACGGCGACGACATCATTGGTGAAACCTACTGCGATATATTTGAGCGCAACCCCGAAATTGTGTCTTCCCGCCCCGAAAACGCCCTGAAAAGGGATATTTACGGCGACGGCAGCCTGGCGTATTACGTGTCCCTCGATTTCGGGCTGCTGCTGAATATGATATTGCCGGGCGCCACGAGCCTGACGCCGGAGATATTGGCGCTTGTGGATACGTACACTCCGTTTCCTTTAATCTCCAAAGATGACATCAAAGACCTGTTCAAGGGCGGCCGGTTGTCGTTCGTATGCGTCGAGAAGGACGGCCGTGTTTCGACGGCTTACGCGGCTCTGGAGACGAACGTCCCTAGCGCGGCCAACGCGCTCTATCGGCTGGGGGAGATGCTGTTCGCCATGAGTTCCGGCAGCAAGGCCAAAATCGCGGGATGGGACACCGCCATGTCGGCGCCGATTCCGCTGCCGTTGGGAGATTCGCAGCCGGCGCCCAGTCTGGTGATAGCGGAAAAACGCGGCGTTTTTCTGGTGGGGCTGGGCGAGGCTGAGGATTTTGGAAAAACGCTCGGCGTTTCGTCAGAGGGCTTCGATTACGTCAACACTGAGAACGTCGGAGAACTTTTCATATCGCCGAAACTTTTTGACGCGGCGATAAGCTATATCAACTTCTTCTACTTCATGGAAGCGGAAACATCGAGCCCGACGCCGGAAGACGAGCGGATAAAAGACCTGCTGATCAGCAGCGTAGCCGGAGTTCGCGATTCGTTCGTCTCTATGGGCGGCGGTCTCAGACCTTCGGGCCGCGGCTACGTCAAACTCTCGCTGCCCGAAGGCAAGGACCCGATAAGATCGTTGTTCGCCGACGTATTTGTGCCGTGGATCGAACTCGCGGCCGCGGAGCAGAACGCGTCCACCGACGGAGCGAAGGCGGCCGGAATAATAACCGACCTCAGAAATCTCAAAGCCGCCGCGTTGATGTATTACGCTGATAATGCGGCATGGCCGGCGCAGTCCGACGTTTGGAAACTCGACGAGTACATGGGCAGTCCTTTAGTGTCCGGCGACAGGTATAAGCGTGTAATAATAGGCGGCGAGTACGACGACGGCTCCGGTGGCAAGAAAGTGAACATCGGAGTGGAACTGAGCCCGGGAGATTCCGACACGCCGGGCATCCGCAAGGAATTGGCGGACAGGGCGGGAGACACGGGACTGTTTGAAAGCGCGGGCAGTTCTGACCGCTACAGCGGTTCATCGTCTCAAGTGTACATGAATATGAGATAGGAATAACGGAAATTCCGACATCGGCGAAATAAAATATTCGCCCCTTT
>JAISYN010000210.1 GCA_031269915.1 Synergistaceae bacterium | reverse complement strand
AACTCTTTTGCTTGTTGACGACAACGAGGATATTCTCGATACGATGAAGCAGTGGCTGACGGTGCGCGGATATGGGATTCAGTGCGCATCCGACGCCAAAAGCGCGCGCGAAATTCTCGCTTCGCCTGTCTCTTCCGGCTCACCGCGCCCGGATCTGATCGTGCTGGACATAATACTGCCCGACGGCAGCGGGCTCGACCTGTGCCGCGAGATTCGCGCCGCGGCGGATGTCCCTGTGTTATTCCTGAGCGCGCTGGGGGAAAACGATGACATCGTGGCGGGCCTGCGGGCTGGCGGAGATGATTACATGCCGAAGCCGTTCGATTTCAATGTGCTGGAGGCGCGGATCGAGGCTCTGCTGAGAAGATCGACGCGCAAACAGCCTAAAGAACTTGCTTTTGGAAATTTGAAGCTGGATGTGGAATCCAGACGCGCGTTCTTCGGCGGTACGGATATCCTTCTGACGCCTAAAGAGTTCGTCATACTTAAACTGCTTGCCCAAAACATGAATCGCTACGTCCGGGCAGACGAAATTTACAAGGCCGCCTGGGCGATGGAGGCGTTGGACGACCTGCGCGCCGTAAGGCAGAAAATCTACTGCATAAGAAAAAAATTGAGCCAATACAGCCAATACGAGGAACCCGAGTTCGAAATAGAGTCGGAAAGATATGGCGGCTACCGGATGACGATACGGACGCCGTGAATATCACGAAAAAATGATTTTGAAAATCTCTGAGTTTTTATATAAAGACATATAATATATCCGGCATTTACATAGTGCCGGACTGGAGGCGGCTTATTGAGAGGAAAATTTTTGGCGGCGGTGGTTTTGGTTTTGTCGATGATCATTGCGGTGTTTTTAGCGCGAGGATTGCTTCGCGCGCCGAAAAACGCCGACTCGCCGTCCGTGGCGCAGATCCCTGCTTCACCTCAGCCTCCCGTCAGGCCGGAGAACATATCGCCGGCAGATTCTCTGCCGGCGCTTTCTGAACCCGCGTATTTTTATATGAGCGCCTGCGACGTAAAAACGATTTCGTCCTTCCTGTCGTGGTTGTCGGAATCGGCTTCCAAAACAGACCCGGCCCGTGCGCACTGGGCGCGCCCGGCTTCGGGAGACCTCGGCGAAGCGGCCGGCCTTTTCAGTTTCCTGGCGGATGCGGCGGATTCATCGGAGGGCATGGCGGCGTGTGTAACGTCGGGAGACGGTACCGGGGCATACGCTTCGTTTGTGATGCGCGGCGAAAAATTCGACATATTCATGGCCGGAATAAATGAACCTCAGGGGTACAGGCTGGACGAACTGACGGGTGGAACTCATGACGGCCCCGATGTCTGGAAACTGAGGATTGTGAGCGGCGATATCAGCTCCGATTTATGTTACGTTGCCAGAAGGAGAATCGCGGAGCAGGACGTTCTCATGGTCGCCTCGAACGAAGGCTCGATCGAAGCGATGAATGACGCGCTTGAAGATCCGTCGAAGCGAATGGTTCCGGCTTTGTACACGGAGGGGGAAAACTGTGTCCAGTTGAAATTCGCCGCGCCCGCGTCAGTCGCGAGCGAACCGTTTCCCGTGGTTTTGGAAGCCTCCTGGGTCAGGGATGAACACGGAATTGGCGTAAAGACCTATTCAAATATATACAGCCGTGCGGCGTTTGCCCTCGCCGGAAGGAATATCGCCGAAGAGACCTCCCCCATACCGGGCAAAGGCGAGGTGGTGATGTACACGTCGCTCGATCCGGCGTTTCTGCTGTACGCGGCTTTCCCGCGGGAGAGCGACCCCATAAAATTCGCGTTGGAACGCTCGCCATCGCCGCTGCCGGCGCAAATATCGGCGGCACTGGAGAAGGTTCTCGGAAACTGCCGAATATCCGCCGCGATTGTCAGGGAAGAAACCACGCCTTCCGCCGCTTATGTGATCTTGCAGACCGTGGAGGATGAAGCTCTCCAAAAACTCATAACCTTTGCCGCGATGTTTTTAAGGCCTGAGGCGGGCGCCGAAGGATGGGACGAGGCTTACACCGTTCCCGTCGGCCAGAGGGGGGCGAGCGCGTCGCTCGCCGCGAAAAAAGGGATGGCGCTGTTGGGTGTGGGCGATCTGCGCTTGCATGGCAGAAAAAATGAATTTCCCGGCAGGGATGCTTCTTTGGCCTCTTCGTCCGGGGTGTTGAGATTTTTTCTGTCCTCCGGTCTCTTTTCGATGAAGTCTTCAGAGGGTGGTCAAACCATCAGCGAAATGCTGGCCGCATACGCGTCTGCGCGCGAAATTCCGGCGTTTCTCCTCAGTGCGCTGAAGAACATGGAGCGGGTTAGCCTGTCGTTGGAACTGAACGGTTGGGGAAATCTGGATATTGTAATGGAAAAACCGATGGGAAAATAATTTATAGTGAATCAGGATAAAAAGCCTGAAGTTAGAATCGCTGGAAACAGGTAATTTGCTGTATTCAGCATTGTCCAATGTCACGTTTTTAAGCTGAACGACTATACTATAATAACCGGCGATTCCCGAAGGTTCCGAAAAGCGGAGTCACAGCGCCGCGTGGTTCGTCCAAAAAACCGACAGGGGATAGGAAGATGACCGACGTTTCAACGGTTTCGCGTACGTTTGCCGCTGAACCAAACCGCATCGCGGAAATACGTGATTTCATCGAGGATATCCTGGGCAGCCGCGTTTCCGGGGAATCTCTCACTACGTTTAAGATCATCGCCGATGAGATACTCGCCAACGTTTCGATGTACGCGTATGACAATAATATGGATAAATGGCTCGAAATCCGTATCCGTATTCACGATGGGGCGGTATTCATGTCGTTTGTGGACGCGGGGAAACCGTTCGACCCGACGTCAGCCCCCGATCCGGACACGGAACTCTCCGTGGAAGAGCGCGAATTCGGCGGGCTCGGCATTTACGTCGTGAAAAACCTCGCGGACGAGATGAGCTATTTCCGTGAAAGCGGCCTGAATATCCTGACGATAAAGAAAAAAATACAGGAACCCGCGGTATTATAGCGGTTTGCGTAATCGTGAACTATAAAATGGCGTTCAAAAGCTCATATTCAGCGGTAAACCCTGGAACAGAAAAGAGCCAACGGCTCTAAACCCTCTCCATCACCAGTATCGTCACGTCGTCCGACTGTTCGGCCCCGCTGGCGTGGGACGCCACGGCGGAGTCGATGGCGAGCACGGACGAGCGCGCGCCGTCCTCTGTTTTGAATATCTCACCCGCGAGCGAGAGCAGCCTGTCCTCCCCGAACAGCTCCCTGCGCTCGTTCATGGCCTCCGTGACGCCGTCCGTGTAGAGGACGAGCGCGTCTTTTTCCCCGAACGGTATTTCCCGCAGCGCGTACCCGACGCCCTCTGCGTATCCAAGCGCGCAGTCTTTCACGACGTCCAGATATTTCGCCTCTCCGTTCCGGACAATGAGAGGTGGATTGTGTCCGGCGTTCGAGAATTCCATGACGCCTTTGCTCCTGTCATATATGCCGACGAATGCCGTGACGAACATGCCGGCGTCGTTGTCACGGCACAGAAGGTCGTTCGCCGCCGCGAGTATCGCGTCCGGAAGCGCGCCGCTCGCCGCCTGGCTCTTGACGATCGTGAGCGCCTTCATCATGAAGAGCGCCGCCGGGATTCCCTTTCCCGATACGTCGGCGATGGCGATTACGAGCCGGCCGCCGCCGGCCGGAAAGCAGTCGTAGAAGTCGCCTCCGACTTCTTTCGCCGGACGCATACTGGCGAACGCCTCAACTTCGGGGAAGTTCCGGTACGGCGGAAAGTCGCGTGTGAGCGCGCCGGCCTGTATGCGCCTCGCCGCGTCCAGATCGGCCTGCGCCGTGGCGGCCTGCAGCCGTTCATCCGCCAGTTCCGCCGCTATGACGGCCTTTTGGCGTTCCTCCTGAATGAAACGTATCGGAAGCAGCGAGACAGCGGTTATTATAAATGTAAGCGTGACATAAACGGGCGAGATGTGGACGCCCCGGGCAAAAAACACGCAGGAAACGGCGACTGCCGACACCGTCAGGGCGGCCGCTATCGGTATGTACACCCGGGGGTGCGCAAAACCGAAGAGAACGGCCCCGATAATACCCGCCGCCAGTATCGCCGCCGTCTGTATGAGACGCGCGGCGGTCGGTACCGTGATCGCGTTGCCGGTGAGAACGGCGTCGAGCACGGCCGCGTGGATCTCCACTCCGGGGCAGAGCGGGTCAAACGGAATGGCGTGGATGTCCGACAATCCGCTTGCCGACGAACCGACGAAAACGACGCGTCCTTCCAGCGTTTCTTTCGGGACGGCGCGGTTCAGGACATCAACCGCGCTGACATATTCATACGTCCACCGGGGACCGATAAACGGGATGTTCATGAAGCCGTCCGGAGAGACTTTCACGGAACAGGGACCCACCGCGACGTATTCCAGCCCGGACCCGCCGTAGCCGAGGGTCAGACTGTCCGTTTCCAGGGCTTCCATCAGCGTCCGCAGCGACAGAGTCGGGTAAATTTTACCCCCCAGGGATACGACGATCGGGATCCGTCTGATGATGCCGTCGGAGTCCGGCTCGATGTTTATCACTCCCATC
>JAISYN010000098.1 GCA_031269915.1 Synergistaceae bacterium | reverse complement strand
AACATCGTTATCCTCGTCACTATGGACATGGCTGCTATCGCCGCGTCCCCGTGGATCCCCGCCAGTCTGTTTACGCATATGGAGGCAATGCTTGCCAGGCTCTGTCTCAGAAGGGACGGCACCCCGCCTCGGATTATCTCCATGTAGAGCGCGAAACTGGGCGAGAAATCCCGCAGCCTCGGGCGGATATTCCCCTGTCTGAAACAGCCCGCCAGCAAAAGACAGAACCCGACAAACTGGCTTATCATCGTGGCCGCCGCCGCGCCCCCCGCTCCCATCCGCAGCGTGTATATGAAGATGGGGTCCAGCACGACGTTCAGCACCGCGCCGCTCGTCATGCCTATCATTCCATAGAACGCGCTTCCCTGGAATCTCAGCTGCTGGTTCAGCATCAGGGAGGATGTCATCCAGGGCACCGCGAGCAGTATGTAGAACAGATATTCCTTCGCGTAGGGCAGTATCGTCGGAGTAGCCCCGACGATCACCGCGATGTCCTCTATGAACGCGATGCCTGAGCACGTTATGAGGCTTCCGATAAACAGCGTGGAGATGAAACCTGTGGTGAGCATCTTTGACGCCGCATCGAAATTCATCGCCCCAAGCTGGCGCGATACGTAGTTGCCGGAGCCCTGTCCGAAGAAAAACCCCACCGCCTGTATTATCGCCATGAGGGGAAATGCGACCCCAACCGCCGCGGTCGCGCTGGTTCCCAGCCAACTGACGAAAAATGTATCGGCCATGTTATAAAGCGACGAGATGAGCATTATGGCCATGGAAGGAGCGGCGAGCCTCAGAACCAGTTTTTTGACCGGAGCTGTCGTCATCCTCTCGTATTTCGCGTCAAATGAATTGTCCTGCATAATGGCGTAATGTTACCACCATTTTGACCGTACGGGCAAACAGAAACGGCGCGGTCCGAAATGAAACCCGCGGCGTTTGCCGGGCCGCGGGTCACGATATCAAAAGCGAAATTTTGCGCCGCCCTTTGTCCGGACGTTCCCGGTTTCTCCGCGCGAAGGACCGCTTTTGCGTCAATCGCCAAGACGCCCGGCTCATTAAAGACGCGCCGCGGCCCGGCCGGGCCGGCTGACGGCCGCTCCTAGAACGCCGGGACGATGCCTTTGGGCACCAGTTCGTCTTCGATGAACTTTTTGACCTCCGGCGAGTTTATGGCTTTTACCAGGGCTTTGATCTCCGGCTTGTCCACGTCGGCTGCGCGCACAGCCACGACGTTGGCGTAAGGGGAGTCCTTGTCCTCGATCGTTATAGCGTCGCGGGAGGGAATCAGATCGGCTTCCACCGCGTAGTTGGTGTTTATCACCGACGCTGTGGTGTCGTCGAGAGTGCGGGGCAGAGACGCCGCCTCCAGTTCCACTATTTTTATGCCGCGGGGGTTGTCCGTGACGTCGCGGACGGTAATGAGCTCCCCCTCTTTGACCTTTATCAGGCCCGCTTTCTCCAGCAGGCGGAGAGCGCGCGCGCCGTTAGTCGGGTCGTCGGGGATGGCGATGGACGCGCCCTCTTTTATCTCGTCCAGACTCTTTATCTTCTTCGAATAAAGCCCCAGGGGCTCGATGTGGACCTTCGCCACCCATGTGATGTCGAGTTTCTGTTCGCTCGCCATGTTCTCCAGGTACGGAACGTGCTGGAAGAAGTTGGCCGTGAGGCTGCCGTCGGAGAGGGCGATATTGGGCGTGATATAGTCGTTGAACTCCTTTATTTCCAGCTTGTAACCCTCGGCTTCCAGAAGCGGGGAGGCGATTTTCGCTATCTCGGCGTGCGGGAATGGGGTGACGCCGATGACGATTTCCGTCTTGTCCGCCGCGAACGCGGCGCCGGCAAGTATCGAGACTGTAAGCGCAATGGCAGAAAGTTTTATGCTTATTTTCTTCATTATAGATAATACTCCCTTCAAAAAGTTATCCGGCATGTCCGCCAGGCTGCTGCTGCGCGCGGTTTCGGTTAATTTATTCCTGACATCCCTCCTCCCGTATCTTACCGCAAATTATCCATAAACATATATGAATAATCTTAGTGGCTGAGATTTTAAAATAGCGGCGTTCTCTTGTCAAGGAGGTTGGATCGCCCCTGGGGCCTCGGGATCAAAATATCGGGACGCTGCCGGACGGGGTCAGGGGGACTTTGCCCTCTTGCGGTGTTTGGAGCGGAGCCCAAGGTCCTGCCCGTATAAAAAGCTCTTCATTATGTACGAATATTGACACTGATAAATCAGTATGATAACGTATCAGCGGCTCTGCAAACTTTTCAAATTAATAAATGCCGATACCTGTCCAAAGGAGGAATGTCCATGTGAAGCCTCCCGCGTGATCATGCGGCGGGCGAAATCATTTACACGCTGCTGCGTCTGTACTTTATTCACTTCACCGATTCGCGTTAAAACCCTTTTTTACGAACGATGATAGCCGGTATTCTGTCAGGAGGTACAAGTCATGGTAGATCTGTCGAAACTCGACAAATGGGCGCTTGGAAAGTGTATCGATCACAGCGTGCTCCCCAAGAACACGAACGAGGACGACATACGCAAAGGCTGCAGGGAGGCGGTGAAGTACAACTGCGCCGCGTTCTACTCGGCCACTCCCTACTGGACTCCCGTGGTGGCCGACGAGCTCAAGGGCAGCGACGTCCTGCCGGCGACCGGGATCGATTTTCCCTTTGGGGCGAGTCCATCGATAATAAAGGCTCATGAGACCGAGCTTGCGGTCAAACTGGGATGCAGGGCCGTGGATATCGTCGCCAACGTCGGAGCTCTCCGCGACAAAAAGCACGGCGTCGTCCTGGGCGAGCTGAAGGATTTCAAGGCGGCCGCCGGCGGCGCTCTGACCAAATGTATACTGGACGTCTGTTTCCTCACGGACGACGAGATAGCGGCGGGATGCAAACTCATCGCGGAGGCCGGCATCGATTACGCCAAAACGTCCACCGGGCAGTTTGAAGGGCCCACGATGGAGCAGTTTCTGCTGATGAGACGCACTCTCGAGGGAACCGGCATCAAACTCAAGGTGGCGGGAGTCAAATTCCCGCGCCCTCAGAACGCCTACGCGTTTCTGCTAGCCGGGGCGGACCTGATAGGCACCCGCGCCGCGGTACCGATAATAGAGGCGCTTGACCAGATGAGGGAGATAGGTCTGGTACCGGCGTACAAGCCGTAGAGCGCAGCCAGGATAATATCAGCCGAGAGGAGTGTTTTTTATATGGGCAAATACGTAATGGGCATAGACGTCGGCACGACCGGCTCCAAAGCGATGGTGATAGATCTGGGAGGCAGCATCGTCGGGAAGGGTTACAGGGAGTACAAGCTGGACGAACCCAAACCGAACTGGGTCGAGGTCGGGGCGAAATTCCTGGTCGACATCACCTTCGAGGCGGTAAAAGAGGCGGTCGCCGATTCAAAGGTCGATCCGAAGGAGATAGAGGCCGTAGGTTTCTCCGTGAACCGTTCCAGCTTCTGCCTGGTGGACGAGGACCTGAACGTCATTGACGACAAGATGATAATATGGCTCGACTCCAGGGCTGAGAGCGTCATGGAGGAGATCAACTCCAAAATATCCCCCGAGCGCCGCAACGAGATCACCGGTATGCCGGGATACAACATCTTCGCCGCCGCGAAATATTACTGGGTAAAACAGAACGAGCCGGAGACCTACGCAAAGACGAAGTACTTCGCGTCGGTGGACAGCCTGATAATGCACGCGTTCGGCTCCGACAAATTTGCGGCGGAGATTTCCAACGGCACCGTGACTGGTCTGATGGACGTCCGTACCCTGGATTGGAATAAAGAGCTCGCCGAGAAGCTGGGTTTCGACCTGGCCAAGTTCCCGCCCCTCTGCAAGCCGGCCGAGGTCGTCGGCGCGATAAAAGCCGGCGTCGCCGAAAAAACCGGTCTCGCGGTAGGAACGAAGATAGTGGCGGGTTCGGGAGACCAGCAGCTCGCCGCTATGGGCGCGGGCGTCATCAAGGACGGAGCGGTATCCCTGACTATAGGGACCTTCGGTCTTTTGGCGATCGGACTGGCGAAACCCGATTTCGCGGCCCTGAAGGGCCTCATGATACCGTCCTCTCCGACTCTGGGAGTGTTCGAGGTCGAGGGCCCGCAGGTGTCCGGCGCGACCTGCTACCGCTGGTGCCGCGACGTCCTGTGCCCGGAGGAGGTCTCTGAGGGCGAGGCCAAGGGTATCGATCCTTACGTGCTGATGGACGAGAAATACCTTCAGAAATCGGTCCCCGGCAGCAACGGAGTGATCTTCTACTCCGCGCTTTTCGGTTCCGGATACCCGACGTGGGACACCAACGCCACCGGCATGTTCCTGGGACTTCGCAATACTCACACCAAAGCGGACATAGTGCGTTCCGTCATCGAGGGCATCACCCTCGAAGCGCGGCACATCCTCGAATCCGTGCTGGCGGCGGGAGTCGTCATGGACGACGTCATCACGATCACCGGCGGAGTCTCCAAGTCGAAAACCTGGTGCCAGACGATAGCCGACGTGATGGGACGCCGCATACGCACCCTCGTCGTGTCCGACGCGGCGGTGCTGGGTGCGGCGGGTCTGGCGGCCATAGGCGCAGGGCTGCTCGGCAATCTGGAAGATTTCGTCGGAAGCATGGTCCAGTTCGGGGAGACATACGATCCGATACCGGCTAACGTGGAGATATACAGCAAGAGCTTTGAGGCTTACAAAGCCGCGTATTACGGCATGAAAAGCCAGGATGTCTTCGCTAAACTCGCCGCCCTGCGTTCATGAGTGACGCGCTCATCCGGGAAACGGCAGCGAGCCGCGCCGGGAGCTGGGTTCAGGCCAGCGGGACGGGTGTCTGATCCGGAAGCTGGAATAACAGGAAAGGGGACAATATACTAATGATAGAGACATATTTAGTGCAGGCGCTTGTAGCTTTCGTCGGCGGAGCGATGGGGGCGGCGTTCAGTTCGCTGTTCGCGTTTGTGTTCGTCGCTCTGGTAATAGCTCTCGGGCTCGGGGTGGCCACCTCGGGCAACACCGACGGGCTTTTCGTATTCGGTTTCGGGGCGTTCGGCTTCTACGCGCCGCAGATATCCTTTGCCGGCGGCGCTTTCGCCTCGGCGTACGCCAGATGGAAGGAATACAAAGGGCCCAGCGGACAGCTGATCAGCGGGCAGGACATAATGACGGCCCTGATAGTCCTGAAGAAGCCCGACGTCTTGATAGCGGGCGGCGCGGGCGGCGTCCTGTCGTTCATCTATATGCTGATACATCAGAAGTTTCTCTCCCCGTACATGGACGGAGTCCCGTTCGCGGTCGTGGCGACCGCGCTCACTGCGAAGCTCGCTTTCGATAACAGCCTTTTCGGCATCGAGCCCGCGGAGGTCAAGGCTGCCGGCGGACGTTTCAGCCCGAAAAGCCCTGTCATGTGGCTGCCCTACGTCAATAACGGCACGGAAAAACTCCTGTGGGGCTTCATCATGGGATTGGGCGGCGCTTGGCTGACCGTGAGGTTCGCCGCTAATTCCGTGACGGCCGGAGTGGCGGCGTACGTTCCGTTCTCCATCGCGGTATTCTCCCTGATCGGATTTTACATGGGCATAGCTGTGGCCCCCAACCATCACATAGTCTACTGCGCCTCTTTGGGCGTGCTCTTTTTTCTGGGCTATCACCCGGAGTGGGCGAAGGCAGTCAGCGCCCAGGTCCCCTATGATCAGATCGACAAGGGCCTGGTCAGCGCCGCTTTGATATGGGGAACCGTGTCCGCGATCATGGCCGCGTTTTTTGCCGATTTCCTGGCGAGGTGCTTCCATCTGTACGGCAGCAAGATCGGCGGCGTGCACGTCGATCCTCCGACCCTCGGCATACTGGCCACCTCCGTTTTCACTAACTGGATCTTCGCCGCGACCGGGTGTTATACCAGTTCCGCATTGTCCGCGGCGGTGCCGGCGGCGATCATGATCATCTGCATAGCGCTGGCCGTCATGGACAGCAGCAAGCTCAAAGCGTCGGCCGCGTCATAGGGCCAACCTGTTGAAACCGGCGGAATCCGGGTTCGCTCGATCCCGGGTTCCGCGTATTCAAGGCGGCTGGAATATCCTGGGTCATTCTGAAAAGAGGTGCGGTTTATCATGAAATACAGAAAATTTGGGACGAGCGGCATAGACGTCTCCGTAGTGGGGCTAGGCACGTGGCCGCTGGGCAGTGATTTCTTCGGCGAGGCGGACGAGAAGAAGGGCATCGAGACCATCCAGAAAGCGATAGATATAGGCGTCAATCTCATAGACACTTCTCCGGCCTACGGTCAGGCTTACGAGGCTGAAATCGCGGTCGGCAAAGCCCTGAAGGGCAGGAGGGACAAGGCCGTCATCTCCACAAAATTCGGAGTGCACCGCGTCCTCGGCGCGGGAGACTACAAAATACCCGGCGAGTACGTCAGATGCCTTTCCCCGGCAGTGGCGGCCGCCGAACTGGAGAATTCGCTGAAACGTCTCGGGACCGATTACATCGACATATACTTCATCCACTGGCCGGACCTGAACTTCGGCAATGACGGCGCTCTGGAACTCCTGGCGAAGTGGAAGAAGGAGGGCAGGATACGCGCCGGAGCGGTCTCCAACTTCAGCGTCGATCAGATGAAAAACGCCGTCGAAAAAGCGGGGATCAGCGGCATTCAGCCCTCGGCGTCGATCTTCGACCGTTCGAACTTCAAAAACGGCGTCATCCCGTTCGCCGAAGAAGCGCGGCTGGGCATAATGACCTACGGCTCGCTGGGCGGAGGGATACTCACAGGAACGTTCAGAGAGCCTCCGAAAATAACTGACAAGGAACTCCGCGTATTCTTCTACGACTTTTTCAGCGAGGAAAAGTGGCCGAAGTGCTGCAAGGTCATAGACACGCTGCGAGGGGTCGCTGAAGCCCGAGGGGTCTCTGTAGCTGAAGTATCCATCAACTGGGTGCTGGCTCAGCCCGGGGTCTCCACGGCCCTCATAGGCACCACCAAGCCGGAGAACATCGAGCGCAACGCCAAGGCAGCCGACTGGGAGCTCACCCCGGATGAACTGAAAAAAATAGATGACAGCTTCGCGGCCAATCTCGGATAAAAGGGCGTCTTAAAGCGCGTACAGCCGGGGGCGGGCGAGCCTCCGGCTTTTTTGACGCCCCCGCGGGGCGGCCTGGTTTTTCGCGGTCCGTGTTTTGACAAAGGACAGAATAAGTAAGATAATTGAAACGGATATACGTCTGCTGAACCGTTTTTTGGCATGATTTCTAAGGAGGAAGCGGTATGGATTTCGAGAACATTATTTTCAAAGCCCGCGATAAGATAGCAACGATAACTCTGAATTCTCCCAGGAATTTCAACGCCATAACGGAGGAGCTTTTAGCGGATCTGGGCAATGTTCTCGATATATGTATGGACGACGACGGCGTAAGAGTCATCGTCATAAGGGGCGAGGGCAGGGTGTTCTGCTCCGGCGCCGATATACGCGCCCTGAAAAAAGGCATAGACGACAAGGACAATCAGAAACTGGTGCGGATCGTGCGCGCTGCCGGAAGCGTTGGGCGCAAGATACGGACCATCCGGAAACCGGTCATAGCGTCTCTCCACGGCGCGGTGGCGGCCACCGGCTGCGCGCTGGCGCTTCTGTGCGATTTCAGGGTGGCGGCCGACGACGTCCTTTTCATAGAGGCCTTTTTGAACATCGGCCTCATCCCGGATATGGGCTATACCTACGCGCTGGGCCGCTATGTGGGTTTCGGGCGCCTGACGGAATACCTCATGCTGAGCAAGCTCCTGCCGGCGGACAAGGCCTACGAGATGGGGCTGGTGAACGTGGTCACCACCAAGGAAAACCTCCAGGCCGAGACCACGGCTCTCGCCAAGAAACTGGCGGTTCTGCCGTATGACGCCATCGCGCTCACGAAAACTCTCATAAACCAGACGGTATTTCCAGGCTTCGACCAGTGCATAGACAGGGAGGCCAAGTATCAGGACCTCCTGTCCCGCTCAGACAACTATACGGAGGGGGTCGACGCGTTTCTGGATAAACGTCCCGCGGCGTTCAACAAAAAGGAAGATTTGTAGAAAACGGCCCGCCCCTATGCGGGGGCCTGGCTGCCACACCGGAGAATGCGCGTATTTTCCGTAATATCCGCTGTGCGCCGCCGTGATTCATGTCTAAAATTGATTAGATCAGCAATTGATGCCGGGATACGGGAGGGATATGTCATGAAAACCAGCGCCCGCAATAAATACGAAGGCGCGATCATGAACATTCGCCGCGGGGCCGTCAACGATGAGATAGAGATACTTCTCGACAGCAGCAATACGAGGGTGACCGCGACGGTGACGAACACATCCAGCAGGGCCATGAATCTCGAGCCCGGCAGGAAAGTGGTTGCTCTGATAAGGGAGGAATCAGTCATACTGGTGACGGATTCCGAAGGGGTCCGCTTTTCGTCGAGAAACGTCTTTCAGGGCGCCGTGGTCTCCATAAAGGAAAACGGCGGACTGTCCGACGTAAATATACGCCTCGCGGGAGGCGAACGGATGACCGCTATGGCAGCGTCGGAGGCCGTCGTATCCCTGGGGCTCAAGGCGGGAGACGAATTGACGGCCGTCGTCAAGGCGCCCTCTGTTATCGTGGGAGTGAGGGAGTGACCGGCGCCGTCGCCTGGATTTCGCCGTAAAGCCGCAGCCGCGGAGTCGATCCGCGGTTTTTTTGTCCTCACGGGACAGTTCGTAATTCCAGTTCCGGATCGAATCCTCGCGGCGTGTGCCAAGACGCGGCCTCCGCGCGGTCCGTTCCGATTTCAAGCCGAAAAAACATCTTTGCCCTGAAAATTGGAAGTGAGTGTATAATTGCCAGCAATATCTGTCATCGCGGCAGTTCGGACAGTAAGATGGGGGCGTTGTCAATGGCCGGTTTTTTCCCTGTTCTTAAAATAGATGATTTTATCCTGCGCGAGCTTACGGAGGACGACATAGGGGCCATAAGCAAGATATGGGGCAGCCCGCAGGTGACCGAAAAAACGACGGGGCCCCTGTCCCATGACGAATCAGTGCAGATGCTCTATGTGCTCCGTTCCCTGTGGGAGAACGACGCCGGCATCAGGTGGGGAGTCGAACTTGACGGACTGCTCATCGGGACGTGCGGGTTCCACAACCTCAACAGGGGCGCCAGACGGGGAGAACTGGGTTACGAACTCGACTACGAGTGCTGGGGGAAGGGCTACATGAGAAAGGCGCTCGAGCCCGTGCTGGACTACGGCTTCAACATAATGAGGTTCGAACGGATAGAGGTGTTTCTGACCGTCGACAACGACCGTTCGGCTGCGCTGCTTCTCAAACTGGGATTTACTCTCGAGGGGACGCTTCGCGCCTACGCGCTCTCCCCGAAGGGGCTCATAGATCAGAACTGCTTTTCGATCCTCAAAAGGGAGTGGAAGGAGCAATCGCTCCCCAGACCGGACCGCCGGCTGTGACGGCGATGCTGAAACAGAAACTGACATGATACTCGGGCATTGGAGAAAGAGCTTGATGTCATGATTTACAGTGAAAATCCAGCGCGGTATTAAGATATTCCCCCCTGGTTTCGATAATTTATTTCTGGTATTATTCGGTCGTTTGGGATATGTTATATGGTTGTCAGAGAGAAATGGAATTAAAAAAATATCCCAAATGACAAATATGCTTATGCAACCTTTTGTCCAAATGTTGCATTCGCATGACATAATTTATCATAATCGTTCTATATTGTGAATAGGCTTGAATGATTTCCCGTGACGTTCAATTATGAAATAAGGCAGCCTGGTCAAGAGATTTGACATGGGCTGCCTCGTTTTTTCGCTTTTGCTTCCGGTACGCTTTATAAATTCAGATCCAAGTACACGCTGTCCATCATCTCCCTGTCGATCCCGATGTACCTCAGCGTGACCCTGCTGGTCGAGTGGTTCATCAGTTTCTGAACCAAGCCGAGATTACCCGCTGTCTTTTTGTAAACTTGATATCCGAATGTTTTCCGGAGTGAATGAGTTCCTATGCCGCAGAGCCCTATTGCCTCTCCGGCCATTTTGAATATCCTCCACGCTTGAAAACGACTCAGCGCGCCGCCTTTCCGAGATAGAAACAACGGTTCTGAAAAGCCGCATCCCCGCCGTTTAGCCAGATAGCCCGAAAGGGCCTTTTTGACCGCCGCGTTGAGAGGCAGCCGCTTTGTTTTACCCGTCTTGCGTTCTTTCAAACTTATTATCTCAGAAATTCTACCCTCCTCATCCAGCACGTCTCCCACGCGGAGCGACAATAAATCGCCTATCCGGAGCGCGGTGTTGATGCCCATTACAAACAAAAGCTCGTCCCTTCCGTCCCCGCTTTTCAAGGCTTCCTTCATCTCCGCGATTTTTCCGAGATCGCGGATCGGATCGACTTCCATCTCTCCCTGCCCCCTACTCTTAGATTTGGCTTATCAGGAGAATCGATATGCCACTTGGGGCAGTCCATTTTATGCAACGTTTGGACAAATTGTTGCGTTTTCAGCAAAATGTCAGTGAATTTGCCGCAAGTTCGCTTTTTATGAGCCTTTTTGAGGAATGACTGAAGATTTCGAGGCATCGCCCCGTTGTCATGCCGCGATGCCGTAAATCGGAAAAAAGGCGGGACGCATGGAAACGGAAAAAGACAGAAAGATAACCGGCGATAATACAGCCAATCTGAAGATCGCGAAAAATTTCCTCATAAAAAAGATGAAACATGCGGTCTCATTCAGAGCCATGAGAGGCATGTTCATTGTATCGGGCGTCACGGTTCTTTTTGTATCCCTCTGCGCGCGTTTATTCGTCGGCTATTTGACGAGAGAGATGGAGTACAGCGTCAGGGACAGGCTCGTGGAGGTCAGCAAAAGAGGGGCATCGCTCGTCACTGCCGCGGAACTCGACCGGTTCCGCGAGGTTGGAGACATGAACCTGCCGGAGTACCTGGCGCTTCGCGAAAAGCTGCGCGATTTCTCCGCGGACGCTGGCGTGCTGTACGTCTATTACCTGCGTGTCGAGAACGGCATGATGCAGTACATCGTCGACAACGATTTCGTCGAGTCGACGCGCGTCGGCCTGGATACGCCTCCTTCCGACGCCGCGCTCGTGCCCGGCCTTGCGCCCGCTCTCGAAGGCCGCGCGGGATTCTCCGGCCTCGGTAATTATATGGCGGACTGGAAGGGGCTTCTGTCGGCTTATTCTCCCCTGTTTGACGAGGACGGCAATGTCGCGGCGGTCTGCGGGGCAGACATCAACGATGAGGGAATATTGGCGGCGCGGGAGAGGGCGAGCGCTCTCTGGGTTCTGGAGCTTGCGCTCATCGCCGCCGTATTCGCCCTTGGGTTTTTCTGCATCGCAGGTTATCGCCGGGAAGCCGATATCGCTCATGAAGCCAGTATCGCCAAGGGGCAATTTATGACGAGGTTCAGCCACGAGATGAAGACGCCCCTCACCGTGATATCCGCCAAGGCGCAGTTTGTCGCCTCGCTGCTCAGACATGACGGGGATTTTTCAGAGATATGCAAAATGCTGGACAAGGTGAAGGATGAAGCGGCCCGGCTTGCCCGCATGTCGGACGCGATGATCTCGCTGGAGATCGCCGGCAGCGCCTTCGACGAAATGGGCGGCGTGGACTTGGCCTATCTGTTTCGGGAGATTACGGCGGCATATAAAATTCTGGCTGAGCGCAGCGGAAACCGCCTCGTATCCGATATCCCCGATGACATCCCTCATATTCGGGGAAACG
>JAISYN010000082.1 GCA_031269915.1 Synergistaceae bacterium | reverse complement strand
CGAGCGCCGGAAAGGAGAAACAATATGCCGAGTCCGAAGGACACTCACGGTCCTATCGTCAAGACGGGGCCCACGGCGGGGAAGGTTCGGAGCCGCAATCAGGACGGGCGCTGGCGTTCCAAGCGCAGCGACTCCGGAAAGCCTCGCGGGTGAGGGCGCTCGCTGCGCGTCGGAGAGCCGAATCACGGGAAAGGAGCGTGCAGGGCTATGAATGCCGAATTGCAGAAAAGAATCTCGAATTACGAAGCCGCGTCTATGAGGAAAAATTTCCCGCAATTTAAACTCTTTCAGGGTATTGGAGAATTTTCTTTCGCACGAAATGGAGAGCTGTTTTGGGGCGGGCGTCTGACGACGAATTTCGGCACGGAATACAGCGTCGCTGTCGTCTATCCGCAAAATTATCCTCATGGCCAAATCAAGGCTTTCGTCAAAGAATTGCTGGAAGTGAAAACAAAGCACAAATCCATAGACGGGCATCTGTGCCTCTACTCCAGCGACCACGGCGGCGACGGGGAAGGATTCGGCTCGGAGACGACAGCTTCCACTATCGTTGGATGGACGGCGGCGTGGCTCAACGCATACGAAATAGACAAACGCACTGGAAATTGGCCCGGCAGGGAGTGAGGAATCTATGGAACGCCTCTATTGCGACGCCTCATATTTCAAGGGATGGGGAGGCATGTCGGTCGTCGGGCCTCTGTGGTCTTCAAGGCGCCGCAGCGAATGGTGTTACAGATGGGATGTCAAAATCGCCAAGGATATTGTACCGGAGGGCGGAGCATCTGTTTTTTACGCCGGCTGCGGTTGCCTGAACAGCAATCACGCGGAATTGAGGGCGCTTGGAATGGCTTTTCTTCTGGCTTACGACATCATCGGAGAAACCGACGACGAGAAGGTAGAGATTGTCAGCGACAGCTTGCTCATGCTCGACTGGATCACAAATCCCGCTCCGGAAAAAGCACTTGCAATGGTTCTTATGACGCCGCTTCGCAGGCTTTGGCGGTGGGACAGGAGGGTCATATTGAGCAAGATCAAGGGACATTGCGGAAACGCGCGTAACGAGCTGGCTGACAAGTGGGCCAAACGCGCGCGCCTCGAAACGGCGCCTCGATGAAAAGCAAGTTTTTTTGTCGTGGACGAGAGGCAGACGGAAAAATAGGAGTTTATTCGATTTTCGGGAGGATGATTTCTTATGAAAATGCCTTACAGAAACGATACGCGGCGCGACGGATATGGCAAAGGAGAACGGTCCGGCGATTACAGCGGCAGGCGGCAAGGCGCGCGGGGCAACCCTTTCGACGGGGCTTCCGAGGCGGACATCGTCACCTTGACCGAACGTGTTTTGAACGATGATCGCAACATCGGCTACGTCACCTCGGACGGGCGGGTCATGCCGCGCAACGACGCCTTTGCCAGCGGCTGCAAGGATGGCCTCGAATTGATCAAAGAAAGGGTGTGGGGAGGGGAGCTCGGTATGCTGGAGGAAACGGAAGCGTCTCGCGAAACGGAGGCAGACAGCCCGCCTATCGAGCTGATTTTTTCGGAGGAAGCGAAGGAAGCGATCTGCCGCGAATCATTGGCGGTCAGCGACGTGGAAACGGGAGGCGCGTTGATTGGTAATTGGGAACGGGAGACTGACGGTACTCTCATCATACATGTCGAACGCGCAAGCGGTCCCGGTGCGGACGCGACGCGCCAGCCGGCGCTCTTTTCGCCGGCTCTTGGATACTACCGCGCCAGAGTGAATTATTATAGAGAAACGAGGGGTTGGGAGTATGTCGGGGAATGGCATAAACATCCGGGCAATTTTGGATCGCTCAGCGCGACGGATATCGATACGGCAAAGAGCCTCATTCATGACGAAGGCTGGCCGCTACTGCTGCTGCCGATTGTGACCCGCAAGGACGGCTGTTTTTTCGTCGATAACTATGTCGTGCTTTCCCGTCAACTCGGAACGGAAGGCGTATTCTACGCCGGAGGTTTCGAGCTGAACTTTCTCCGTCATAATTCTTCGGAAATAAGGGTTTACATCGACGAGGAATTGATACGGAGTTTTCGCGCGGCCTCGGAAAAGAGCGCCGAGGTCTTAGGGATGTGCAACTCCGGGGAAAGCTATGTCTTCGTGCCTTCGCCTGGACAGAAGAACGCCCGGCTCCGGCTCGTCCGAGCCGAAAAAGAAGTTCCGTTTACGGATTCTTCCGATTGTGTCACCGCTATCGTCGATGACGCGGAAGTGCGCTGCTATCACGTGAACGAAGGGGAAATTCTGTCTCTGCCCTATGCCCTCATCGACCCGGAGGTTTCGATCTATGAACGCAACGCCGGGCTGGTGGAAACCTCCGTGCTGCGTGATAAAACGGTGACTTTGGTGGGCTGCGGCAGCTTGGGGTCCGCAATGGCGCTCGCCCTGGCCCGTGCCGGGGTCGGAACGTTTCATCTGTTCGACTACGACATTCTTTCCCCAGCCAATATTGCGCGCCACCAGGGAGATCTCCGCGACTTGGGGCGCAACAAGGCGTCGGTGGTATGCGAGCGCATTCGGTACATCAATCCGGCTCTGAGCGTCGATGTTCACCCCTGCAACGTGGTGGAGGATACTGAAGGGCTGAGCTTCCTGGAGGATTTTGCCGCCGAAAGCGACCTCCTGATTTGCACGACGGACACGGACGACTCCCGTATGTTGGTGAACAGCCTCGCTGTCCGATTGAAGGTCAAAAGCCTCCAAGCCGGGCTGCATGAACGGGCCGCTTCCGGCATTGTTCATCTCTATGATCCGGAAGAAGAGCAAGCCTGCTTTGCCTGCCACCGCCGGCGCATTCTCAGCGAAAGCGGCAAGAGGGCGGAGGGCGTCGCCTACAGCGAAGCCAGAGACATCCGGGACTTGACTGTACAACCCGGCCTTTCCGCCCAGATCGACCTGGTTGCTCAGACCGGCGCTCTGCGCGCTATAGAGGCGCTGACGGGAGCGTCCAGTCTTCCCCCTCTCAGTATTGTTTATGTGGACAAAAAAGCTGAAGAAACGCGGAATGGCAATACAGCGCCAGGCGGGCAGGAGGAAGAAGGCGAATTTGCCGAAAACAGCCTTCGCGGAAATCTTTCGGCTCGAAGGCTTCAGCTTCGTATCGCGCATCTCGACCTGGAGCGCCTTAAAGACTGTCCGGTATGTGGTTTCCACGCCGAAAGCGAGACACGGGAGTACGATTCAGGCAAAGACTGGAGCAGCTATGACGAAGAAAAACACGAGAGGAGCGATGTATGATGACAGCGATCGGGGCAGTGGTTTTCATCATGTCGGTGACCGGACTTCTATTCTATCGGCTTTCGAAGGGGAATTCTTCGCTCCCTGAGAGATATGAGCAATACATGCCGCATGTCTCGCCCCAAGTTGCCGGCACGGAAGCCCGAACGAAAAGCAGGGCTCCCGCGTATCGAGGGCCTTCTTCCCTTCGGGCGGATAATTTTACTCCAGTCGAAAAAGATTTCAATCTGCGCTCTTTCCAGGTCGTAAACCCTGAGGGAGAAGTCCATACCGTGAATACCGCGGATTCTTCCTCGTTTTTTTACGGGCAGGTATGGACCCGTATTCTCGACTGTTACAGGACGGGAGAATTCTTGCGCGCTCGCGCCCGCCAGAGATACGTCAGCCGCACGGACGGCAGGTTTTCCGGGTATCAGGTTTCTATAAACGGAGTGGAAGCATTTTTGCCCAGAAGCAAAGCGGAGTATTTCTACGACCCTGAACAGGACGCGACGGGCAAATGCCTCGCTTTGCAGGTTGAAATGGTTCACCCTAACGGACCTAAGCAGGGTACGGTCATCGTCAACGCAAAAACTCCGTGGAAATACACGTTGAATGAATTCAAAAACCTGTTCTCCGGTAAGACCGTAGAGGTACTGGCTCTCGACTATGTGTCTGGATATCTTGTCTTTCCTGGGCATTACGAACAGTTTTCCGGCCGAAGAATATACAAAAATATTCTCGTGCGCGTCGAAGCGGCGCTGCGCATGGCCGGGACGTTGGGGATTGCCGCCGAGCCGGGATGCCTGACGGGGCTTTATTGGAAACTACAGCTTCAAGGTCCCCAAGGCGAGGATTGGCTTGCAGCTCCATTAGAAGTGCTGATTTGACGGAACGTGTCGAGTAAACGCTCAAACTCGAACGTTTACAGTGTCGATGTGAGGAGGGAAGGTTCTTATGGCAAAAATGCTCCGTCTGCTTTCTTACGATATAGCGGACGCCAAAAGGCGCGGGCGCATTGCCAAGATTCTGGAGGGCTATGCGCGGCGTGTTCAGTATAGTATTTTCGAAACGTACATGGCGGAGGGCGACCTCTCGGCGCTCGTGTCGAAAACGCTGCCTTTTGTCGTTCCGAAGGAAGGGGACTCTCTGCTGGTTTACCGGCTCTGCGGAAGCTGCGCCAGGCAAAGGCGAGCCTGGGGGCATACCGTTATCGATTGGGAAGAAGCTATCGTCGTTTGATGGAGAGCGGGCTATGGAGACAAATCTATATTGCCGGCTCTGCGATCCTCGATTTTTGGTAAGCGTTCAAGCCCTACTTGAATGAGGCAGAAAAAATACTCGGAACAGGGGCATTGGTACGATAGTTATGGAGCAAACTTCTCACAAACGCAATGGGATTTCCTCCATTAC
>JAISYN010000072.1 GCA_031269915.1 Synergistaceae bacterium | reverse complement strand
GGATGTCATGAAACCGGCCCTGCAGTGAACTATCTGCGCCCGTCCGCCTATGAGGCGGCGATACATATAGAGAGAATTTTCGTTTCTCATCGCTTCCGTCTCACCCTTCCTGACATCAGTCCAGAAGCGCTCGGGCATGTTCCATCGCTTCTTTCGATTCGGAGCCTGACAGCATACGAGCTATTTCTCTCGCCCGGTCTTCACCGGCTGTTTCGGTTACCTCGGTTTCGTCCCCGTTCCTAGTCACCACAAAATGCTGATCGGCCATTGCCGCTATGGTTGCTTCGTGCGTTATCAAAATAGTCCGGCAGTGTCTGGAAAGTTCCCGCAGTTTCCTTCCCGCGAGCAGTGCGGTTCTCCCGCCGAGACCGGCCTCCACTTCGTCGAATACCAGCGTTCCCGGAAGGAGGCCCGGTTCTATGGAGGCTTGGATCGCTATCAGTATACGGCTCAGCTCCCCGCCGGACGCGACTTTACCCACAGGATTAGGCGGAAGTGATTTATGGCTCAGCATAAAGGTCACGTTTTCCGCGCCTGATGAGCGCACTTTACCGAATTTATTTACTGCAACCGAGAAATATATATCATCCATGGCGAGACCGCGCAAGTGATTATTTACCTTTTCCGCAAAATTCACCGCCGCCGCCTCACGCGTAATTCTCAGGTTCCTTGCATACGAAGCGACTTCGGCACGGAATTTGGCAGACAGTCTGTTTTTCACCTCGAGTTCTGTCCCGGATTCATCGAGCCACTTAGCGTCAACGTCGGTTTCTTCGATATAGCGAATCAGTTCTTCCGCGGATATACGCCCCGTCTCTCTTTTCAATTTGCGCAGCAGGCCCGTCCGCATCTCCGATTTTTCGAGCGCTGTCTCAAGTTCTTCACGCCCCTCAGCGCCAAACTCTCTTTTCACTGATTCAAACAGTTCCTGGAGTTTTGACATGCCGCTCTCTCCAAGCTCGCGCCACTCCGACGAGAATTCATCAGGCGCCTCGGCGTAAATCTCCCTCAACAGGAAGGTCACCTGTTCCAGCAGGTCGGTCTCGTTCTCTCCGCCGTTCATGCCGCTGATTATCTTTTCGTACTTTCCCGCCTTAGCGAGCGCGATCTCGAGGGCGGCGCGCTCTTCCTCCCATTCGTTCTCACAACCGGAATAAAGAGACAGGGATTTTATGCGGCGGATTCTCTCCGGCGCGCCTTCCAGTTTTCGTTCCAACTCCGCGCGCCGTTTCCTGATTTCCAATATGTCCTTTTCAGCGGCGAGCATTCGGGGAAACGCCCCGGCAAGGCTTTCCTTGATCTTCGCGAGTTCGTCTCCTCCGCACTGATCGACCAGCTCGAGCTGGCGTGAGCCGTCCAGCAGATTGAGCTGCGCGAACTGGCTTTGAATTCCTATCGCAGGTTCCGAAAAATACGCCAATGTACCTGTCGTCGCGAGTTCGTCCCCAATACGGCACCGCCCCTTGCCGGAACGCGACAGGGAACGCCTCGTCAAAACCTGCTCCCCGCCAGCGTTCCAGAGTGCCGTAACCTCGGCTTCCTCGCTGCCTGCGTGTATGAAAGACGCCTGCGCGCGGCGGCCGGATATGAACTCGAAGGCACGGACGAGGCTGCTTTTGCCGGCGCCGCTCTCGCCGGTTATGACTATGAATTCACCGGAGAATTCGAGGTCCGTCCTGGATATCCCGCCAATGCCGCGTACTTCAAGCCGCTCTATCATGACCAGTTCAGCTTGTTTCTCAGCACGCCGAAATAGGAACCGCCGCCGAGCCTTATGACGCCGATTTTCATCTCTCTGTCGCACGTGACCAGAACCTCGTCGCCGGATAACATCTCGGCATTGTCCTGTCCGTCTCCCGACAAAACGGCTCCGTAGCGTGAGAATTCCAGTTTTATCTTTATCGACGTCGAATCCGGCACGATAACCGGCCTTGGGGAAAGCGAGTGAGGACATATTGGGATGACGGCCGCGCAGTAAACGTCGGGATGAATCACCGGACCTCCCGACGAAAGAGCGTAAGCCGTGGAACCCGCCGATGTCGAGACTATAATACCGTCGGACAGGAAATCGTACAACTTCTCGCCGTTTATGCGCGCCGACAGCGCTATAGGACGGGAAACAAAGTTTTTGACGATCATTATCTCATTGAACGCCCGGACCGTACGTATCACGCTTCCTTCACGAACCACTTCGCCCTTCAGAGGTACTCTCGATAAAAGCTCGTAGTTCCCGTCCAATATTTTTTCGACGTCCCGAACCGCCGAAGACGCCTCGCCGCAGGCCAAAAAACCGAGGCGCCCTGTGTTTATGCCGTAAAGCGGGACGTTCAGCCCCATTATCGTCTTGGACGTCATCAGGAACGTTCCGTCTCCGCCGATGGATATGGCGATATCGAGTTCGCCGCGAAACGTCTCTCCGCCCGCGTATACAAACTCGACGGCGCGCTTCCCGTAGTCGGCGCTTAGAATGGCGCTCGCGACTTTCGCGCTCAATTCAAGATCGCTGTTGAAAAAAAGCCCGATTCGCATTTGGCGCAATCACCTCAAACTGAAGCCGGCGCTGCGCGCAAGCTCGGAAAAATCGAAAGCTCTCCGCGCCGATAGCTCATTGCCAGCCCTTGTAAGCAAAAAGATAAATTCTATATTTCCACTGGAACCTTTCAACGGCGAGTAAACAGCCCCTTTGAATACAAGCCCGCATTCGGTCTCCGCGAATTCCGACAATCCCTCCATGACTTCGGCGTGGAGCGACGGATCGCGGATAACGCCCTTGCCTATTTTCGCGCGCCCCACTTCAAACTGCGGCTTGACGAGAGTTATGATAATCCCGTCGTCTCTTGCCAGTTCCTTTACGCATGGCAAAAGCGTTCTCAGCGATATAAACGACGCGTCGACAGTTACGATGCCGGACCTCCAGCCTATATCCTCCGCAGTTACGTACCTGGCGTTAATTCTGTCCATGACCTTGACTCTCGGGTCGTTCCGCAATTTCCACGCGAGCTGTCCGTAGCCCACATCCACCGCGGCTACACGGGCCGCCCCACTGTCGAGAAGCACTTGAGTGAATCCTCCGGTCGAAGCGCCGATATCAGCGCAGTCACACCCTTTTGGATCGACGTTCCACTCTTCCAGCGCCCGGAGAAGTTTGTACGCTCCCCTTCCGACCCAGCGTTTTTCGGCATATTCGTCTCCGTCCATTTCTATAGAGGCTTCATGAGCAAACATCGACGAAGGTTTCACGCGCTTTATGCCGAGGACTTTTACCCGTCCGTTTTTTATAAAATCAGCGGCCTCAGCTCTCGACGACGCAAGGCCGCGGGAGACCAGAAGCTTATCCAGCCTCTCTGGTGGCCGAGACGCCATAAAAATCCTCTATCAAGGCCATTATGCCCGACGCCGTTATGCCCTGCCCCTCCAGTTGTTCGTCCCGCGTCGCATGAGGCACATATTCGGCATCCACTCCGACCGCGCGGGCTACGCAAGGAGAACCGCTCCCGGCTGCTCTCGCGGCGACGGCTTCTGCGATTCCGCCGTTCTTGTAACCATCCTCCGCGGTTACGACGAACGAATGGCTGAACAACAGCCCGTCGACAGTCTTCCAGTCGATCGGGGAAGCAAACCTGAGGTCCGCCACAGTTGGAACCGGCAGACCTTTTTTCTCGCAGATATCGGCCGAGGAAAGGGCGGGGCTGACGGTCGCGCCCATACAAATGATACACGCTCCGTTACCGTGACGAAGTATCTCCGCCTTGCCCCACGGAGCCGTTTTATCTCCAACCCGGCTCACCGACTCGGTTATCGCTCCCTTTGGATAGCGCATCATCACAGGAATATCCCTCTCCAGCCACCCTGTCATCATGAAATCAAGATCGGCCCTGTCCCGCGGCGCGCATACCGTAAGGCCCGGGATACCGCGCCCCCATGCAATGTCCAACAAACCCTGGTGCGTCTCGCCATCCTCGCCGTTCAGCCCGGCGCGGTCAACGGCCAGCAGTACGGGCATTTTTTGCATACATATGTCATGTACCAATTGATCCATGGCCCTCTGCAAAAAGGTGGAATATATACATACGACGGGTTTCATACCGCCTGCCGCCAGCCCCGCGGCATACGTCAGCATATGTCCCTCCGCTATTCCCACGTCGAAATATCTGTCAGGAAATCTTTCTTTGAAACTTCCCAGTCTGGCGCCATCCTCCATAGCTGCCGTAATTGCCACTATACGCCCGTCCTCGGACGCCATACTCTCTATGTTTTTTGAAACGGCGCCGCTCCAGTCGCGCATACGCGGCGTATTGGCGATTTCGGCTTTATCGCCTATCACTGTGCCGGACCCGACTCCGTGGAAAAACGACGGGCTCTCCTCGGCTTCCGCGCAGCCCTTGCCTTTTTTGGTGATCACATGAATGAGAAGCGGCCTCGGATACCGTTTTGACAGTTCGAATATCTCCTCCATCTCACGTGTTTTATGTCCGTCGAAAGGCCCCCAATAACTCACGCCCATATCCTCGAAGACATTGGCCGGAAGCAGCAGAGACTTCAGTTTCGTCTTCCATGCCGCAAGCTTCCGCTCAACTCTGCGGCCGTCTCCCATGGCGCGGCATTGATCTTTTACAAACTGCTTGAGCCTCTTGTACGGAGCGCTGACCGACAGTTTGGCAAGGTGTTCGGCCATGCCTCCGACCCTTGGACTGATTGACATTTTGTTGTCATTCAGTATCACCGTTATCTTCGTATCACACTCGGATATATTGTTCAGAGCCTCGAACGCGAGTCCGTTCAAAAGCGCGCCGTCTCCGATAACCGCCACAACTTCATGCCCCAATCCCCGCAGATCGCGGGCTTTCGCGAAACCGAGCGCGGAGGATATGGAAGTGCTGCTGTGCCCGGTGTCAAAGGCGTCGTATTTGCTTTCGAGCCTTCGCGGGAAACCGGATATTCCTCCTTTTTGGCGCAAGGTGTGAAATCTGTCCAGCCTGTCCGTCAAAATTTTGTAAGCGTATGTCTGATGGCCTACGTCGAAGATTATCTTGTCTCGTTCAGGGTTGAACACGCGGAGCAGGGCGACGCAAAGCTCGACCGCGCCGAGCGAGCCGCCCAGATGTCCCCCGTTTTTCAGCGTGACGCCAATAATGAGGGAGCGTATCTCGGCACAAAGACGATTTATCTCGTCAGGCCCAAGAACCGCAAGCTTTTTATAGTTTTGTACGGATTCGAGTATAGGCCTTATGCCGGGTTTGTCCATCAGCGACTCCTGTGCGCCAGTTGTTTTGCCAGGGTTATCAGGAGGTCTCCGCCGGGAAAGAGCGAAGACAACGCTTCCGCCGCCTTGGCGGATTCGTGTTCCGCGCGCTGTTTCGCGCCGTCCAGCCCGTAAGCGGAGACAAACGTTTTTTTGTCCTGCGCTTCGTCCTTGTGGGGCGTCTTGCCAAGCTCTTCCCGCGTACCCGTCGCGTCCAGAATATCGTCCACTATCTGAAAAGCGATTCCAATATGTTCGCCGTACTCGGAATACCGGCGCACTATTTCATCCGAGGCTCCCGCCAGCAGCGCGCCTGTAACCACTGAAGCGCGAATAAGCGCGGCCGTCTTTTTTTCGGCTATCCCGTAGACAAAATCGCGTCCGGAGTCCTGGCTTTCGCGATCGGTGTCGAGCGTCTGACCCCCGCACATGCCTCCCGGTCCCGCCGAGGCGCAGAGATACGCGACGGCTCGGAGCGCTCTCTCGGGCGGTATGCCATTTTCCACAAGTCCTGACAGCGCGTGTTCGAACGCCCATATCATCAGCGATAAACCGGCCAGAACGGCGAGGCATTCGCCGAAAATCTTATGATTTGTGGGACGGCCGCGGCGCAGATCATCGTCGTCAAAGCACGGCAGGTCGTCGTGTATGAGCGAGGCCGTGTGGACGAACTCCAACGCCGAAGCCATCGGCATCGCCTGTTCCGCGGGGACGCCGCCGCGCTCCGCAACCGCGAGGCACAAGGCGGGGCGCAGCCTTTTGCCTCCTTCGAGAAGCGAATAAGACATTGATTCCAAGAGTCTGGCAGGTATGACGCCGCGCTTCGACTCACACAAATCTCGAAGCCCGGCCTCGATTTTGCCGAGATATATCCCGCTCAGCGCGGAAACTGCGTCGAACGGTTCGCTCATCGCCCCGTCATCCCTGCCGGGCTCCGTCGTCGAAATCCTCTTCCGTCTCTCCGTCTGACGCCAGCATCGTCACTTTCCTTCTGGCGTTTTCGAGATATTCGCGGCAGTCCCTTATCAGCTTCACGCCCTCCTCGAAAAGAGCGAGCGAGTTTTCCATGTCAGGGTCGTTTTTTTCAAATTCATCTATGATCCTCTGGAGTCTCTCCATATCGCCCGAAAAACTCATTGCGTCCGTCCGCCCTTCCGGTAGTTTTTTCAAAGTATAGCAGAAAGACGCGAGATTGGGGCGTATCATGACAAAGAAGCGGCTTCCGCCTCAATGCGGCGGGCGCGGCCCGCCCGCGGAGATCTGTTCTCACCAAGCGGCAGTTTTTACATCAATCTTACGAGTATCGCCGGCCCGCGTGCAGAGCGGTTTCGAATAACATATTATCGTTCGGGCGGCATATAGATGAGCCATAATTCATGAATTTGTCCTTCATGAATGCCCCGAGCCTTGCGTTGATTTACGCCATAATCGCGCGGCGGTTCCCTCTTCATGTCTGGAGGCAACTCCCCCGTGATAGCAGATGAATTTTTCGGCGTCCATCTCCAGGAGTTTGCGGGCCGAGTCTCTCGCGGCCTTCGGATCGACGGCGTGATGGATGTCCGATACTCGCAGTTTCCCGTGCGCCACGACAAGCGCGTCGCCGGTAATGACGGTTTTGAGCGCGCGGACGTACAGCGATATATGACCGGGCATATGGCCAGGAGTGGCTATTATCTCCGTGCCGCCGCACCATGACATGACATCGCCATTACGCAGAGTGAGACTGATTGGGGCGGGTTTAGCGGCGTCGAGTTTTTTTTTCAATGTTTTTGCCGCATCTCGCGCGGAATCGGACAACGATTCCCAAATTTCCATAATGCGCGAGACGCGCAGGGATTGTTTGGTTCCGTCTATGAACGGCGCGTCGAAATCCGACGACATGGCGCGGATGTGCGGATATTTTTCGAGTATCTCGCGGAGAGCCCCGTAATGGTCGTAATCGTGATGAGTGACGACGATCCCTGTTATTTCTCCGAAAGGCACTCCGGCCTCGGCGGCGGAGCGCTCCAGTTTCGGCAGGAACCCAGGATATCCGCAGTCCACAAGAATACGGTCATGTTCGTCGCATAGGAGCGCTGGGTAAATCGACCTGCGCCCGCCGTAGCTGAAATCTATTTTGAGCGCCATTACAACGGACGCTCCCGCATTCGTTTCCATCGATCGAGCTTCACCCCTTCGCGATGCAACATTATACGATCTTTCTGTACTATAATATCAAGAACCTGTACCGAAAAATTTATCGAAAGAGGTGAACCTGATGGCGTGGATTTGGGCGGCTCTCATGCCGCACCCTCCGATAATCGTCCCGGGAGTTGGAAAGGGGAGGGAACGGGAGGCTGGCGTAACGCTCGATGGAGTGGCGGGCGTGATGGAGCGATTGAAAGTCCTGGGCGCGCCGGATAGGATATTGCTGCTCTCTCCGCATCAGCCTTACGCAAGCGGCGCTTTCGCGATAAACGGGGCGCGTCTCATTAAGGGCGGTCTGTCGCCGTTCGGAGCGCCGGTATCGTTTGAACTGCACACGCCGGTCGAGGACGCGAAGCGCGTCGCGGAGCGCCTTGGAGAGGATGGAGTGTTGGCCGGCGTTATCGAGTCAGGCAGCTTGGACAGGGATCAGGGCTCCGCCGTCCCGCTGTATTTTTTGCGCGAATGCTATGGAACCCTCCCCGCAATAATTTTGTCGAGTCCGATCGGTTTGGACAGGAGTCAGGCGTTCAAGTTGGGACAAAGCCTCGCCTCTTTTGAGGACGGCAGAAAGTGGGGTCTGATAGCGAGCGGCGACCTGTCGCATAGACTCAAACCGGGAGCGCCCGCGGGTTTCAATCCGGCGGGCGAAAAATTCGACAGCGCGGTGGTTGAATCCTTGAAGCGCACAGACGCGTCTTTGCTGCTCGACATGCCGCGGCACGTGATCGACGGCGCAGGGGAGTGCGGAATGAGGTCGGTACTGGCAATGATAGGCATGGTCTCGAGTTTCGACGGAAAGATAGATGTGCTGTCTTACGAAGGGCCTTATGGGGTGGGGTACTGCAACGCGGTCTGGATTCCATAAGCTCTTTTGGAACGCGAATCTCGCGCGAAACTATTTGAACAGACAACAATAAAATTCGGGAGGTGAGAGAAATTGGCGAACAGTGAAAAGAACCACCCATATGTCGTGCTCGCCAGGCGCACTGTCGAGCGGTTCCTGAACTACGAGCCGCCGCCATCGGGCGGCGCGGAAATAGACCCTCGGGAGGAACTGTGGAACATCCGAAGGGCCTGCTTCGTGTCCATAAAGACGGCCGGAGGCGATCTGCGCGGCTGCATCGGCACTATAGCGCCCATGCGCCCGTCTTTGGACATGGAGATAATAGGAAACGCCATATCTTCATCCACGAGAGATCCGCGGTTTCCTCCCATGCAAAAGGATGAATTGGACGAGGTCGTATTTTCGGTGGATGTGCTCGGCGAACCGGAGAAAGTACGGAGCCGGGCGGAACTCGACCCGAAGAAGTGGGGAGTCATAGTATCTCAAGGGATGAGACGCGGAGTACTGCTTCCCGACCTCGAAGGAGTCGACTCTGTTGAAACGCAGCTCGAAATAGCCTCCCGCAAAGCTGGTATTTACGACACTGACGGGATTTCCATAGAACGCTTTTCTGTCGATAGGTATCCGGAAAAATGATCGAACCGAGATGGCACAGTACGAAGGACGGAGGGGTATCCTCCGCGTGCCGGCTCTGTTTTCGCGGCTGCAAAATACCTGAGGGGGGATCGGGCGCATGCGGGGCAAGAATGTATTCGCACGGGGTTTTCTCTTCCCCCCATCTCGGACGCTTCGTTTCAGTGGCGGTCGACCCAATTGAAAAAAAACCGCTCCGCAGGTGGCGCCCGGGCACAAAGATACTGTCGCTTGGCGGGCTGCACTGCAATATGCGATGTCCTTTCTGCCAGAATCACGTCATCGCCCATCCCGACGGTCCCGTCCGCGAACGTGAAATAACGCCCCGTGGACTGGCGGAGGCGGCAAAAAGCTCGTCGCTGCGATCGGTGGCCTATACCTACAACGAACCGTCGCTCCAGGCCGAGTACATATTCGCCGCGTCTCCGATACTTCGCGCCGAAGGTATAGCAACGGTTATGGTGACCAATGGAATGTTCGGGGAGGAAGTCTGCGGGGAAGCCGTCGGGGCGGTGGACGCCATGAATGTGGACGTCAAGGCTTTCGATGCGGATTCGTACCGAAGGCTGGGCGGTTCGCTGGACGCGGTGAAACGCAATGTAAGGCGTCTCGTTAACGGAGGGGTGCACATCGAACTGACGAACCTGGTGGTTCCGGGCATCAGCGATTCGCCGGACGGCTTCGCGGACATGATCGATTGGATAGCGAAAGTGTCGCCCGACATCCCGCTGCACATATCGAGATATTTTCCGGCTTACAGATACGACAAACCTCCTACGGATATCTCATCGATCGAAAAGTTTCTCGATATCGCGCGAGGCAGGCTGAAGTACGTCTACGCCGGCAATATCTGATCCCCGCCTGTGTGCCGCAGACATCAGAGGCGCGATATCAAAATAACCGGATATAACCGACATCGTATAATTCGCGCAAGCTTATCGTAGTTTTTCCCGATACCCCCTGTCACGAAATATTTTAAATTTTGTTTAACTTTATATCCTTACAGAGTTTATAACTCCACCGTATTATATTCCCTTGTAAGAGATTGTGAAATTGTGATTGGAGGTGCGGTACATGGCGGGAAAAATATCGCCTCTTGCCGGAAAATGCGGTCTGTTCGCGGTCTGCTGCGCGCTGTTTTTGTTGGAGGGCGCCATTGGCGCGGAGGCGGCGCTCGTTTTGAGTCTCGATGAATGCCTTGCCGTCGCGGAGGCAAATCATCCAAGCATAACCGGCGCGGAGGCGTCGGTCGCGTCGGCAGCCGGACGGCTCGCTTCGAACGCGGTTTCGGATCGGACCGAAATATCCGGCAGCGCCGCTGTTTCGCGCAGCGGATCCGAAATATCCCAAAATTCGAGCAGCTCCCTGGGATTGAGCGCGAGCCTTAAAATTTACGACGCCAACCGCAGCAAATACGCTCTCGACTCGTCGCGCGCGTCGCTGTCCGCTACCGAGGAAGATGCCCGCGGCACCCTGTTCGAAGTGAGATCGAATGTCAAATCCGCGTTTTTGACGCTGCTGCTCGACTACGAAATAGCCCGTCAGCGCATGGAGTCGCTCAAGGCCTTCGAGCAGCATCTGGAACAGGCCAAAGGCTTTTACGAGGCGGGTACGAAACCGTGGTACGACGTCACCAAAGCCGAGGTCGACCTTGGCAACGCGCAAATGTCGCTAGCGGAAGCGTCGGCCAATATCCGCAACGCGCGCGCGTCACTCGCGGGCGCGATGGGCGTCGATCCGTCGGAGGAATTTGAAATAACCTCTCCGGGGCTCGATATCATGGACATTCCCGATGGCGCCGAGAGCGCGGCGGAAGAAACCGCTCTCGAAAACAGGACGGACTACATCTCATCTCAATTTAAAATAGACGCCGGCAGGCTGACTCTGCGCTCCGAAGCGCGCTCCGGTTCGCCGACCATTTCACTTACGGGAGGCTACAACTGGGATGGAAAAGACTTTTACGACCTCGAGATGGGTTGGAACACCGGGTTGAGGATGTCCGTGCCGATAGTCGACGGCGGCGCGCAGAAAGCGCGAATCGACATCGCGAACGCGCAGATAATGTCGCTCGAAGCGTCCCATGAGAAATTGAGACAGGATATATTGCTCGAAGTAAGCCGCGCCAAAACCGATATAACCAAGGCTCGCGAGCGCATCCGAATTTCAGAGCTGACTCTTATAAATGCCGAGGAAAACCGTAAAATGGCAGTCGGCCGTTACGAGACTGGAGTAGGCGATCCGCTGGAAGTCGCCGATGCTCTCGTGTCGTTCGCCGATGCGCAACTGGCCAACAAGCAGGCTCATCACGATCTCCAGTTGGCGATAATAAATCTCGAAAAGGCGACGGGCGTGGAATTTGGCTTGAAAAACGCCGCCGAGAGCGATGGAGGTAAACAGTAAATGAAAAAATTCGTGAAATTCTTTATTGCGGCAGCGATTTTGTGTTCAGCAGGTTACTGGGGATATCAGTGGATCCGCCCGGCCCGCGCCGCCTACTCCTACAGGACGCAGCCGGTGACGCGGGGCTCCATAACTTCCAGCATCAGCGCCACCGGAAAAGTGAACGCGGTCAAGATGGTCGACGTCGGTACTCAGGTCTCCGGAACCATCAAGGAAATATATGCGGACTTCAACAGCCCCGTCAAAAAGGGGCAGTTGCTGGCTGTCCTGGACCCCGACGTGCT
>JAISYN010000035.1 GCA_031269915.1 Synergistaceae bacterium | reverse complement strand
GCGGATATGGCGGAACTGGCAGACGCGCACGGTTCAGGTCCGTGTGAGCTAACGCTCATGGAGGTTCGAGTCCTCTTATCCGCACCATACCGAGTGTCCTTATGGGACTTGGGAAGTTTATTGCTTCTCAAATCGCTTGGCACTCAGCAAAGGCAGATTTTTGAGTTTGGGAGTAGCTTATCGCTACTCCTTTTCTCGTTGGTATTAGTATCTCGGTCTGCGGTATCCTTTTCAAGTCCGGAATTTCGATTTTCCCTACGCAGTTATAGAAGATTTCAATCCTCTGCTCGTCCACGCTGTCAACACGCCTGCGATGATGAACGACAATCTTGTCCACGAACTCCTGTAGGATTTCGGGCGTCAGCTTCTTTATCCGCGTATATCGCTTGACGACTGCCAGAAACTCATTGGCTGTGCCGCTCTTTTTCGCCTTGCTTCCTATCTCTTTTTGAAGCGCGGAAATTTTCTCATTGTTCTCCGCTTGCTCGTCCTCATACTTCCGTGACATTTTTGCAAACCGTTCCTCCGTGATTTTCCCGTTGACCGAATCCTCGTAGATACGTTCAAACAAGACATCAAGCTCAGCGTTGCGAGCTTTGCGAGTCGATAGCTCCTGTTCCAACATGGAAGTGTTCCGCTCTGTTTCCTTCACCGTGCTGTCCGTGAGTATTTTGATAAACTCATCCTCGTAATGTTTCGTGAACGCCGTGATACGGGCTATATCGCCAAGCACTACCTGTTCCAAAAAGTCGGTGCGGATATAATGCGTCGCATCGCACTCACCGCGCTGCTTGCCACGATTGTTGTAGTTCTGGCAGTTGAAGTACGTGATGTCGTGGTTGCCTTGATTGAAATGGAAACCGAGATTTGTTCCGCAGGTGGAGCAGATCAACAGCCCGGAAAACATATTGTGTTCGCCCGTGGTCGGTTTGCGCGTATGACGTGTCTTGTTGCGCTTTTCCTGTACCTGTTTCCACGTTTCCCTGTCAATAATTGCTTCGTGAACACCTTCGAACACCGCCTGATTCTCTATCGGGTTTATGTGGCGCTTTTTGTTCTTGTAGGACTTGGAGTATGTCTTGAAGTTAATCACGTCGCCGCAATACTCTTGGAGGGACAGTATTTTGGATACAGCCGAGTGTTTCCACGCATAAGGGCTGTACTGCGTTTTCTTTCCGGTCACTTTGATACCATGCGCGGCAGCATAGAAGCTGGGGGTCAACACTTTTTCGTTTTCAAACTGCACACAAATTCGCTCTATTCCCTGACCGTCCATAAACATCCGATAAATCCGGCGAACGATGGCGGCGGCTTCCCCGTCCACGATCCATCGCTTTGGATTCGCGGGGTCTTTCATATACCCGTAAGGAGTTTTTGTGGAAAGCGGTTCGCCGGAGTTCCCCTTAATCTTATTGCTAAGACGCCGCTTTTTGCTGATGTCGCGGGCGTACCATTCATTGAAAAGGTTCTTGAACGGGGTCAATTCGCTGTCGCCCTCGTCTGTGTCAAGGTTGTCGGATACCGCCACAAGCCGGATGTCGTGTTCGGGGAAAGTTTCCTCGGTAAGTCTGCCCACCTCGATATAGTTACGCCCCAAGCGCGAAAGGTCTTTGACAAACACCGCCGAAACGATGTTCAACTCCACCGCTTGCAGAAGCAACTGAAAGCCGGGGCGGTTCATGGTTACGCCTGATATACCGTCGTCGCAAAAGGTTAAGAGATACTCGTACCCTTTGTCATTTGCAATTTCGATGAGCAGCTTCTTTTGGTTGACGATACTGTAACTGTCGCCGTCAAGGTTGTCGTCGCGAGAGAGCCGCACATACAGCGCGGCGATTTTCGCGGGGTCGATGATGTTCTTAAAGCCACGCAACTTCTTGAGATCAGTGATTTCGACTATTTTATTTGACTGTTTCATAATCCTCCTTTCCAGCCAGTCAAACAGTGTTTACTTATTTAATGTAATCTGCTTGCCCCAGCTTGTCGAATGTGCGAATTTCGTTTCTCTCCTGCGCTTCGCGTTCAAGAAGTCGTTTTACCTTCTCGTTGACGGTCGAACCGTTGTTTTGAAATTGAGAAACCACCACAAACCTCATCTTGCCAACGGTCTGAGTAGTCTCCTCTTTGTTCTCGTTCATCACCGCGCCCTCCCTTTCAGCCCGACGCTGAGGGCAAGGGCGCGGTCAACGCCTTGCATATCCTCCCCGCCGACTGCGCCGACGTAGTGTTTCAGCCGCTGCTTGTCGATGGTGCGTATCTGCTCCATGAGCGCGACGGAATCGCGGTCAAGGCCGCTTTCTGTCGAGAGCGGATGGTGGGTGGGCAGCAGGGCTTTCCCTTCCTTGCTAGTGATAGCCGCCACGATGACGGTAGGGCTGTGCCTGTTCCCGGCATCGTTTTGAATCACGAGGACAGGGCGAACGCCGCCTTGCTCGCTACCGACGATGGGGTTTAAGTCGGCATAGTATAATTCTCCCCGCACTATGGATTTATTCATGTAAGTTTTGACCTCCTTTGAAAACTCACACCCGTTACATAATGGGTATGTACCGGGGCCGGACGGCGCGGCTTTTAAGAGCGGTGAAGTGTAAATAAACTTCTATCTCCGTTGCTCCGCTTGCCGTCCAGCACCGTATTTTTAAAGCGTGATATTTGTCCTCGACACCCCTCACGCCTT
>JAISYN010000342.1 GCA_031269915.1 Synergistaceae bacterium | reverse complement strand
AGAGCACCGGCGATACGGCCCACATCAGAGCGACCAGCATCGACGCGAGAAAAGCCCAAATAGGCATATAACTCCCCCAATCCGCGTTTACGCGCGGCCTTTATTATAAATCAACTGCCGTAAACGTCCATCATATGACAAGACGGTTTTTTTCGGCGGCGTGCCGGCATGGAGGGGCGGTCGTCTTATTTTTTTATCAGATTTCGGTTTATGGCTATTCTGATGACGTCAGCCAGGCTGTTGGCGCCCAATTTGGCGTATATCGTGTTCAACACCATTTTCACCGTTGAAACCGACAACTCGCGGTTCGACGCTATCTCCGTGCGCGACAGGCCGTCGTACAAGTCTCTCAGGATTTCCATCTCCTTGGCGGAGAGCCGCGCGTTGTCTTTTATGTTGTTCGCTTTTTTATACTCCATTATGACTTGAAGCAGCCGCTTCGCGTAAGTGGCCGACTTGCGGTTCACTGTTTCCAGCCATTGGGCCGGAATGCCGCGGTTTTTATCCCTCATCGCCGCTCTGGTGAGCGTGCGCATATCCTTGCCGAGTTCGATGAACGGCATCAGCAGGCTGTTTGTCGACGCGAGTTCATAGGCCTCCTCCAGCAGGGCCATCGACGCGTCCCTGTTTTTGAGCTGGTACTGACTCGCCGCCATTAGCACTTTCATCTCCAGTTTCCCGAACAGCGCGTCGCAGAAAGTCGGCTTGCTCTCCAGGAAAGAGATGAGTTCGTGGTATCGTTTGTCCGAATAGTAGAATTTCGCTTTGGCGAGGTTTCCGAAATCGGTCTTGAATATCCCGAGGGAGCCTTTTCCGAAATCGCCGCTCAATATCCAGTGCGCGATCATGTTCGGCTGATTGATGAGGGAATAATACCAGCTCGCCACGATATCGAACGTCGTGAAACGCGAGTGGTATTCCTTCATATCGAGCTGCGCTTCCAAATTTTTGAATATCGTCTGAATTTCCCCGTAATCGCCTTTGGCGACCGAGATACGAAGAAGATAGAGCAGCGCCCTGTTTCTCACCTCGTACTGGTTCCGCTCCTCCGCCTTTTGGAATGCTTTTTTCAGGAATTTGACGGAATCGTTCAGGCTGCTTCTGTAAAAGAGCAGTTCGCCTCTTGCCAGATCGTCCAACCCGTACATGCAGCCGTCCAGAATATTTGCCACCGACGGTATCGCAAGCGCCAGAGAGTCTATGAATTCCTCCATCGCTCCGCTCCGCGTCGTGCCGACCTTGGAAACCAGCGCGCTCAGGGTTACGCTGGTGGCCGCGCCGGACTCATGATAGGGGCTCATCCTGTAATAGCGGTCTGCTTTTTCGAGAGGCTCGTAAAAGTCGTAGTGATCGGTATACGGCGCGGTGAGATATCTCGTGATGCCGAGCGACATGTAGGCGTCGCAAAGAACGTGATTGTTGAAATCGGAACTCGGCAGAGCCGAATATTTCGCTATGCGTTCTTTGATGTTCGCCACGGCTTCGTCGTACATGTTGAGGCTGAGGAGCAGGGTCGAATACTGACGGTGGTACCGCGCGAAACATTCCAGCAGATGGGCCGGCGCCTTGTTGTAGATGTCGAGGATGAACTTCGCCTGGTCGCAGGTAAACTGTATGCTGAAATTGTAGACGATATCGATGATCGCTTCGTATTCGCCCACCTTGTCGTAGTACGAAATGGCGTCCATCTTGTAGTCATTCTCGCAGCACCAGCGGGCCGCCTTCAGATAGACGTCATGTTTTTCGTCTTCCCGGAGAATGTTCTGCTTCTGGCGCAGATAGTCGAGAAAGAGATGGTGGATGAAATACGCGTGCAAATAGATGTCGAGCCGCACGAAAGAGCTGAGCATCTTCAACTCCCCGACGAGCGTTTCGTCTCCTCCGGCGAGGATGGAAACCAGCTCCGCCGAAAGGTGGTCTATCAGGGACAGCTTTACAAGGAATCGCCGCAATCTTTCCGAACTGACGAGAAAGACTTCGTTTTCCATCATTTTGAAGATATTGAGCTTCATGGCGGCCCGCGCGCTCTGTTCCTGAGTCGGGGCTTTTTTCAGCGCCAGACTGACCAGGTTGATAGCGAAGACCCACCCGGCGGTGTCGCTGTAGACGTTAGCGGCGCTCTGAGGCGGCAGAGGGATTCCGAGGAGTTGAAAGTACCGCGCGGTCTCGCCCTCGGTGAGGCGCAGGTCTTCCTCGTCTATGGCGGCGACCATCCCGTGCGACAACAGCCTGACTGTGTTGATTTCCGGATATGTCCGCGAGATGATGATAGTGGTTATATTCGGGAACGGGGATTTGATGGACCTCTCGATGAACTGGAACACCGGTTTTTCACGTATGAGGTGGAAGTCGTCGAACACCATGACGCGTTTCCCGGCCGGCGAGACTTGGTCCTCGATCATGGAAATATATTTTTCGAACTGGTCTTCCGCTTCCGGGAAACCGATCGCAAGCAAGCGTTCCGCGAATCGTCTGTTATAGAGCGCGATCGTGTTCGCGAAATTCTCCCAGAACCTGGCGCCGACGTTGTCGCGCTCCGAGAGCTGAAACCACATCGTGGGAGCGTCGTAATTCCGCAGGAACGAATAAACCTCAAGCGTCTTGCCGTATCCGGCGCCCGCCGTGACGATGATCAGCGGCTTTTTTATCGCGTCCGCAAGTATCCGGTTTATCCTCGGGCGTTCGAGAAACGTCTTGTTCTCTATGGAAATGGTTAATCCCCTGTTGAATATATGCTCGTTCATTAATGTTCTCTCCAGCTTTCGCGGCTTGCCCTTCAGGCGCTAACAATACGGCGACGCCCGGCGATAAAAATGTCCTCGGATTTCTACGAAGATAATATACCTGGCCACAAAAAAATCAATAGATGTATGGTTGTGTTTTGTGATTTTTTTCCCGGAAAAAAGACTGGGTTTGGGGATTTAAACCGCGGGCTGATAGAATTTAATGGTTACACCACCGGCAAACATGCCATGAACGTAGATTCAGTAGCTTTCGCAAGGAACCGCGGACTGGCGAGCAAACCAGCCGTGTGTCCGGAGGCTGAAAACTTCCCGTTGACACGCGCCTTATTTCGATCCATAACCTGAGTTTGGCAGTTAATATGAAAAAACCGTGTGGGGCATTGCGGTACAACGATTTACACGGCTGAAATTGCGGTTAATCAGTTTTTTTCAGAGAGTGTTGCTTAAATAATGATATTGCGCGTATAAATCCTTTTCGCGAATAGTCACAAAACTATAAATCAAAGGACACAATTATATATATCTCTCGAATGAACAATGATATATTATTACGTGGAAGTTAAAAATCTACAAAAATCTATGTTAAAAAAGTCAACTAAATATATTTGTCGAGGGGGAATAAGTAATGAGGTTCCATAGTTGTTTTGTGTCGTTTTTGGCGTCTATTTCAATTACTCTCAGCATTGTAACTGGGTGTCTTCCAGGTACGCAATTATTAGTCAATTCTGCGGCGGCGGCGAGCAAGAATGATATTGTTATTGGGTGGACAATGGCTTATTTTGATCATCCAGTATATCAAAAATTGATGGAAGGCGCGCAAAAAATCGCTGAAAAAGAGGGCGTGTCTTTAGTGTTCGCCGACGGTAAAAACGACCCGGTTACTCAGGTTTCTCAAGTTGAAACATTTATCGCGCAAAAGGTAGATGTCATAATTATCACCGCTGCCGTAGCCGACCCTATGCTACCGGTTATAAAAAAAGTCAATGACGCGGGAATTCCACTTATCATAGTTGATCGTCGCATACTACCTCGCGGACAAAATGTCACGTGGGATTGTTACGTCACATGGGACATGGTACTTTCCGGTACTCAGGGAGCTGAACAAACCATCGACGCGACAGGCGGTTCAGGCAAGGTTGTTGTTGTCGAAGGGACTGCAGGGGCAGG
>JAISYN010000242.1 GCA_031269915.1 Synergistaceae bacterium | reverse complement strand
ACAAAACCCCATACCATGACACTCTACCCCGCTTTTTTTTCGTAAACTTGTTCCAAAACCACAGGATACTTTCTAGAACGACTTATTATAACAAACAACCGCAAGGTTGTCATTGTTCTTTAAACCAAAAATCGAACAAAATTTCACGACATTTTTTATCAGCCACACAATTATTCTTATTGTATTTAATAACAGATACGACTCAAGTTTCTCCAAGTTTCTCCAAAGCGCACCATATCGGGGATCCTCCTTTCGTTTATCGTTATTCGATAAGTTATAACAGAAGCGAGGGTCGGCTTGAAATAGTGCGGAATATGATTTGTGATCGTGAAAAACGCTATTTTTATAAATTCAGGAATGAGAAACGTTCGCCCGTTATTGCTCAGTCAACCATGACCGGCGACTAAACGTCTCTGGCGTCGCAGGTGCTGTTACCTCGTATCTTGGATTCAGCGGCTTTTTATCGAGTTCTCAATCCGTTTTCTCCTGGCCGACCTGCTGTAAAGTCAAAGCCGTCCACAATACAAAGCTGTCGTGAAAATCCCAGGGGTTCAACCCGATTATTTCCTTGATTTTCTTCAGGCGGTATTGCAGGGTGTTTCTGTGGACGGCGAGTTCCTTAGCCACTTCCCAGGAGGCGAAGGGATTGCGGCACCAGGCCAGGAACGTTCGGGCAAGCTCTCCGTCCGCGTCGCCGTCCCTTAATGTTGCGATAATTCGTTCGATATGATTGGGAATTTGCTTTCGGGAAAACGTCATCAACATGGCCTCAAGGGTAATTCTCTTGCAGAATGGATTCTCTTGGCTACGGGCGTGAGCCGAGCGCGTCAATAGCATGGGGTCTTCCTTTCTGCTTACTGATATTTTTCGAGCTCAGTTCGAGGAGTTTGGATTATGGATTTCCAAGCAAACCGCGTCAGAAAACTTTCCGCGGCATTTGACTCCATTTCTCGATAGAGGCTGAACGGCACCGTCAACGAGAGAAGATCGCGGCCAAGAAATCTATCCAGGTAGAAACGGGCTGAAATGTCCGTCAACCCGATAACGGCTTTAGGGTCACTCTGTTCTGTTTCATGAAAAGGGTAAGCGCCGAAACATTGGCATCCTGCACCGAAAGGAATTTTCACATGATCGATGTGAGGGTGTGTAAAGTGGACAAGACCGACCAAGGCCGAAAGTTGATCCGGGTTCGCCAGGAAAGCTACGACTTTCGGTTTTTCCGTAAACTGGAGACTTTTTAAAGGCTTGATCACGACGCACTCCCCTTCGGGTTCCAGATAAGGTACGCTCGCGGTAAACGCCTCCACCAGCTCGGGGGTTTTCAAGAATCCTTCGCCCTCGGAAAATTCTTCTATCATGATTTTGGGCGCCCCGGATGCTTTCAGTTGTTCGAGTACGGCGCGGCCTTGTTCCCAGTCTTTGTTCCCTATGGATAAAAAACGAAAATAGCACGCGCGCCCGCCGGGAAAGTTGTCAGGGTCGTGACGTTCCAGGCAAAAACCGGAGGCGGCTCCTGGGCAGCCGCAACTACCTTTGCTCAACGTTACCGTCGCTCCTTTTGCGGCTTCCGCCACCAGAGACATCACGCATAATGGGTTGAGTTTCTTTGATTCGGCCGGAGGTTCTTTCGCGTAAAAAATCGCAAGTGGCGGATATTTCAGAGATAAAGCGTTTTCAATGGACAGCATTCCAAGCACTCTCCTTTTAAACAGTCTTTCGATCAAATCGAATAGGTCAATTCTATGAGGCGTTCAATGACGGTCGCGCGTACTTTCTCGTCGTCGATGTGGGCTCCGGTACAGGCTTCCAACCAGATGCCGTCCGCGGCGTACCGAACCATCCGCCCTATGGCAGAGCCGGCGTCTTCAGAGTGTTTCACTATTTGCGCCAGCGCCCATTCCCGCCAGATTACCGCAAGAGGCTCATCATTGCTCATTGCCAGGGCAAAAGCTCCGTGAAGCTTGCTTTCATTCGGTTCGTTGCCTGGAAATGCGGAAGCCATTAAATATGCCCTGGAAAACCTGCCGCGGGGATTCGTATCCTGGGCAACATACTCGTTGACGGAGTTTTCGAACAGAGCAAGCAGGTAATTGAACAATCCCTCAATCAGCGCGCGCTTGCTTGAGAAATGATGTATAAGCCCTCCTTTGCTAACGCCTGCTCTTTGCGCTACAAGATCAAGAGTCAAACCACCCAACCCGCGGTCGACGGCAATGAACGCGGCCGATTCCAACAAATGCTCCCTAACCAGATCCGGTTGTTTCTTTTTTTTATTATTGTCACTCATTCTCGAATAATAATACCAACTGGTCGGTTTGTAAAGCAAGTTTCGATTCAGCGGTTCAGGTATACTTTATCTGCGTTCTCAATCCGTTTTCTCCTGGCCGACCTGCTGTAAAGTCAAAGCCGTCCACAATAGAAAGCTGTCATGAAAATCCCAGGGGTTCAACCCGATTATTTCCTTGATTTTCTTCAGGCGGTATTGCAGAGTGTTCCTGTGGATGGTGAGTTCCTGGGCCACCTCTCCGGAGGCGAAGGGATTGCGGCACCAGACCAAGAACGTTCGGGCAAGCTCTCCGTCCGCGTCGCCGTTCCTCAATGTTGCGAGAATCTGTTCAATATGATTCGGAACTTGCTCTTTTGGGAGCGTCATCAATAAAATTTCAAGGACTAATTCTCTCGCTGAGTGAACCCTTTTAGCCGCGGTGTCGAGTTGAGCGCCATCAAAAGCATTGGGGCTTCCTTCAAGGAGTTTCCCCGTGTGCAATGCCATTCGCGCTGCTCGCGCCGAGCGGGAGAGCTCGTTAAAGTCGTGCGCCTCCAGTCCTACCCCTGCCAGCGCGACAATCCCGTGGTTCTCCAGGTCTTCGAGCAAAGATTGGCTGAGCCTGGCCGCCGTTGTCTCCATCTCCCCTGTGTCGCTTGGGCACGACAGCGCGAGATACAGCACAATTTGAAAATTTTCCACCACAGATATCAGGTGTTTCCGCTCCGTAAAGAAATTGCGGATTCGCCGCAGGATCTTGTCGAAATCCCACTCGTCTTTTTCGGGCTGAGAGACGATTTCCAAAATAACGGCGATCCGGCAGCATTCCAGGTCGTAACCAAGTCCCCGCGCGTATGATAAAATCCCCCGCTTGTCCTCCGTTTTGTCGTACAGCAAAATACTCTGGGCCAGGTCTCGTATGGCCTGTTCTCTGCGCAGTTTCATCTCCAAAATATTCTGCTCCCGAAGCATCATTTCCGCATGTTTCTGTACCAAAAGCCCGAAACGCGTCACCTTATCCGGCGGGCCCGCGATGGAGACCGTACCCACAAGATCGTTAAAAAATTTTATAGGGCACGTGTAGCCGGGCTTGACGCCTTTCAGGGACGCGGCTTCTTCTTTGGACGTAGAGATGGGATTTGCCGTACGCAAGACTTCTACTGAGGGATTATGTTTTGTGCCCACCCTTCTCACATCGCTGCAGCCGATGATCGTACCGTTTTCATCCGTGACAAGAACTCCGTAGCCGATGATTTCGCTGGCGCTTTCCGCAATACTCTGTGCTATTTTTTCGTGCATGACGCCACCTTTTTCCGATTTTTTATGTGCCTATGAACTATAATATACTTCAAATGACCTCACAATATTATTCAATTGCCTAATGCAAATTTTCATTTCTCATTATACACTTTGTACGGTAACGTTACTTGGCTTTAAGATCACCAGAAAATTTTTAAGCGCAAAGCAAACCACGGCAAAAACGGTTAGTAAGTTTTGGCGCTGTTGTGTTTGTGTTCCGAAGTGACAAAATCATCGACTCTGTTTTTTGAGGAGGCGTTTCAATGAAGTTGGAACTGCATAAGATAAAGGTCCGCGACGTTCAGTGGGGTGACGGAACTTCCGTCAAAGACGGCGTGCTTTACATCGACAAAGAGAAAGCTGTCGACTGCGTCGCGGAGGACAAGCGTTTCGCCAAAGTGGATCTGGATTTGGCGCGCCCCGGCGAAAGTGTGCGCATCATTCCGGTGAAAGACGCGGTGGAACCCCGGGTCAAACTGAGCGGGAAAGGCTATTTCCCGGGCTTCAACGCGCCCATGGATCGCTGCGGAGAGGGAAAAACGCTGGCTCTGGACGGCGTTGCCGTCGTAACCTGCGGGCCCATCGTGGCGTTTCAGGAGGGTTTTGTGGACATGTCTGGGCCGGGGGCCGTCTACACCCCCTTCTCCGAGACCTTGAACGTGGTGCTGACGGTAGAGCCTGTCGAGGACCTGGAAAAGCATCAATACGAGGCCGCTCTGCGCGAGGCGGGCTTGAAGCTGGCCGT
>JAISYN010000032.1 GCA_031269915.1 Synergistaceae bacterium | reverse complement strand
TGAACGATAGCCCTGAATCCAGAAATAACAAGGATTCAGGGCTTTTTCGTAAGCTGGTAAATTGATGTAAATTGCCTTAAAGTGAATTTGACACCGTACTAAGGACGCCCTGAGTGGGTGTATTGGTACAACAATTCCCGAATCAGTGAGCGTAACGGATACAAAACCCCTTCGCAGGTCGAGGAAGCGTGGTATAGTAACTGTATGGATATCAGGAAGTACTCAAAAACAGAGCCCTAAAACTCTACACAAAACCCGGGGCGGTTCAATTACCTTCCCACAACCTGTCTGTGGTTTTCTATCAGTCTTTCCTGCATATTATTGAAATCTTCCATCTCGTGCCGCCTTCTTTCGTACCTTGCGCTCAATTCGGCCTGCTCCTTCGAGCCTTCTCTCAGTTTGCTATCGTCAATACCGCTTTGCCTTTTAAATCCGCCGAGCATTTCACTGTTTTTCAGCGTTTCCGCGACGTATTCGCGAGCCCTTTCTATCAGGGCTTCCATTTCTTTGATTCTCTCTTCTTCCGGCTTCTCAACGTCATTTATCCATGTGGCCTCAAGCACCTTTGCCTGCTCGTCCAGATGGACGAGGGCTCTTGATTTTTCCGCATACGGCATGTCGCTTGCCTCGACCATATTTCGCAGACTTTCTAGTTTTTCTTTGTCCTCGACGAACGTGTCCGATTTCAATTCCAAATTTTTGCCCTCCGCCATGTTTTCCCTTTGAGCAGCTTCGAAATCTTCCGTGGAGCAAAAATCATGCTTAGACTCTCTGTACATTTTTACAACCTCCTCGATTTTATTTTCCCTGTATCATTTATTACTCGGTGCTCAAACGCCAGGTTTCCGGCAACCCTAAATTATCGCCGCAGTTGATTTTCCTCAGGCATTCGGCGATTGCGCGTATTGGGCCTTTATCGCTCAGTATCTCGACCGTTCCGCGCATCTTGCCGAATATCGAATATTTTACCTCGTCCAGACGTTCCTGTATCGCGTACGCCGTGCAGCCGATTGCCAGCGACGGGTCGTTTATTCTGAAACGGTAGACGATGCCGCCGTCCTCTTTCGGCCATATCTCCATCGCGTCGATGTTGTGCTCTCCGAACACGACAGCGCGGGAAAATTCGTTTTGCACATCGCCACTGTCGTCGTCGTAACCGATGTAAACGTCGCGCACTTCCTCGCTCATGCGGTTTTCGAGGTCTTTTTTGTCCTTGTAATCCACGGTTTTCCGCGCGTTTATCTCGTTTTTGAATATATATTTGGCTCCGTTTTGAGCGTATTGCCTCGTCCCGTCCCTGTTGGCGTCGGCCATGCGCATGACCGACGCACTTGCCGCCGTTTTCTTCAAAACGGCGTCGTCAAAATCGCATGTCCCTTTTTTGTACATCCACGAAATGTCCCATTTTATGCCGCGCTTGCGGCATTCGTCGTCGAAATTCATCGCCGCGAGCTTTATATCGCTGAACTCGCCTTTGGTTAAATCCCTTACAGCGCCATCTTCGAGGAAGCCTCTTTTCGAGTGCAGCGTAATCATTAAAGCCGCCTGATTAACATTGACGCCCATGGAAGACAGTTCTTTCCTTCTTGAAAGAAGGTCGATGCCGCTTTCGAGCGCGTGCCTTTCCCTGGTCTTATAGACCATGTCCGCGTGAAAAGCCCCGAGGAATAACGTCCCGGAATATGACAGGCCGCCCGACATTCGTGTATCGTGAAAAGCCACCGAGGCGTCCATCGTTTTGGAATCGAAGAAATCTTCGTCGCCGAAACCCACGCAACCCAGAACGGAACGCAAATCGAGCATTTTTTCCCACACTTCCCGAACGTGTCCTTCGGTGTGGCCCACAAAATCGGTCAGATCGTTTCCGTTGAAATGAGATTGGCTCAACCTCTCCGCCACAGCGTAATCGTACCGCGCAATGTTGAGCATCGCTTCGAAATCCGCATGGCGCCGGTCCATTATACCGAGAATTTTGTCAGATCTTTGGATGTTGGCCTCCTGGTCATCGACCAGCTTGCGCAGAGAATGACTGTCCGCGCTCGTGATATCGATGCCTCTCGCGCGCTCGCGAGCTTCAACGGCGGCGTTCCGGTTTTTTACAACCTCGCGAGCTATCTCCGATGTTTCGGCGTCGAGCGATTCATACTTGTTATCAACAGAAGATCTGTGCGCGCACAGTATTTCGAGCGCCTGGTCCAGCCAACGGATAGCAGGCGTGCTTACCATTGGGGCGCTTGAAGCGGCAATTCCGTCTTTTAACTCGCGGAGCGCGAAATTGTCCTCGTCGGCGCGATTTCTTTCATCGACGACGGCATCCTTTTTTTCGATATTATGTTTCGCGGATAATTCAAGCTCCGCAAACTCCCGTGACGGCAAGCCGATTTCTCCTTTTCATCTTTCCTTGATGACATTCTCGACTCTCGCCGGGACAAGGCTCACGCCGAAAACTCGGGCGATGAGAACGCGCCTCTGGCTTTGCAGGTCTGTCGCCTGATATCCCGGACTGTCCAGAAAGTTCCTCGCGCCGATGCGTGATACGGCTACCGGAGACTTCCTGGTGATCAATCGTTCGGCTTTCGCGCGCAGATCCCCGTCGCTGAATATCTCATCAACCGACATGCCAAGTCGGATATGGCGCGTGATCTCTGGCATATGTTCCATGAGCGCCATATATCCCATAAGGTGTTCATTCCCGTTGAGATATTGCTTTTCCGGGAGCGGCGTCGCGATGCTGTCTACGTTTACGGAATATATCCTAAATCCGCATCCGTCCTTCTCGACTTCCGCTTCGCCGCTGTTCAGCATGTCGCGCGTCTCGCATCTCCTGCTATTGATATTGCCCTGTTTTGCCCAATACATCCTGCCGCCGAGTTCGGTTTCGTACCTTTCGCCGTCTTTCGTGCCGCAACCCATCATTCTCCGCAGATGGGCGCGGCGCGCCGAAACCTTAAATATGTCCGAATCCCACTCTTCCAAGACAGACATATTGTACTCCATACGTGAGACTATTTTTTTCTCTTCAATTTTCAACTTTTTTAAAGGCCGCTGATTTTCCAGGCTCAGATCGGTTTCGTCTATCTCTTTTATCGTCGATTTGGCTATAGCCATCTGTATCGCCGTTTCTCCCGTAAGATAGGATTTCTCGCTCAACAGCTTTCTTCTCTCGTCGTACATGTCGTCCAGCAATTTTTCAAGAGGCTCGCTGGCATAGGCGACTTTTTCCGCCGCTTCAAAGGCATGGAAGTTTCCGCTCGTTTCCAAGTCCTTTTTTAAGCGAAACAAACACGCCTCGTCCTCTTCCAGGGGGAAACGTTTCAATTCCTCACAATACAAGTCCCTCCGATTTTGATAGGAAAGCGCTTCGAGTTTATCGAGGTTTTTAAGATTTTGAAATTTCAATTCCATCTTCCATGTCCCCTGAATTTATAAAGGAGTCTTTTTTCTTCCGCAGTTCTTCGAAATCGTCAATATAAATATTATAACAACTGCTGGCTTTGATGCGTATCCGGTCTATTTCATCAGTGACCGATTCAAATTTCGGGAATCTCGCCCTCAGTTTTTTTATATTCCTCTCCAAAGATGTTATATCCCTGCGGCACTTTGCCATCAGGGAATAAAACTCCTCCGTGCCCTTTTGATATTTTTCGTTGAATTTGACGCGTCCTTCTCTGATGGGTCCCTCCTGAGCTTTTAACAGCGCGTTGTCCAGCATATAAATCACTCTGGAAGATGTCTCTAAATCTTTTCCGATTCCGTAGATATAAGCCGTGATCAGTTTGAGGACGATGGCCGACAGCGTTTTTCCCATCGCGGCCGATTGATTTTCGTTTTTTTCGATCAACGCAGTGAGTTCATCGTTGCTTTTCGGTTTGATGCTTATTTCCCCTTTTTCCTGTTTTTCTCTCTCCCACATTTCGATCGTTCCACGGAACGGCATCTGTAAACCTTCGTAGAAGATCAAGGCGTCGCCTTTGTCGTATGTGCCGACTTGTTCCTGTTGTGCCGGCGTGGCGGACATCGTGGAGCCGACTATGTTTCTGTCGTCCACTGCCGTCATGCGGTGCAGAATCTTGAGCCCGGTATTCTTCATCACCTCTGACGCGATAGCGGAAGGGAGCTGATCGGCTATCACTATTCCTTCTCCCAGCGCGCGAACTTCGGCCAGCATTTTCACGATGAACGCCGTGGCGGAAATTTTCGCGTTCACCAGTTCTTCCGAGGGCTGTTCCGTTTGAACGGCTATTAAGTTGTGCGCCTCCTCGACGAAGATTACATGACGAAGACCGTGTTTCGTCTTGATATTCGGGGAGACTTTGAGCGATTCTCTTATGAGCGAGCAGAGAAGCAGTATGAAAAAGTTCCTCGCGCCCTGCCCGAGCGATTCCAGTTCGAAGATCGCGGGTTTTTCTATCCAATCCTCCGGCTTCACCGAGGAATACGGGATGTTGAACATCTCGTCGAGTTCGCGGCTTCTGAGGCTGCCGAGCTGGACCAGTAAAAACGCATTGAGCCAGCCTTTCAGTTCTGTGCTGTACTCGGAACCCTCCGTTTCCTTCCTGTAAATCGCCATCACGTCCTGTAGTATGGGATACGGCAGAGTGCCGTCGTTCACGGTGTCACTCTCCCAGCCCAGCTCGTAATAAGTCTCCTCTATCGCTTTGTTCAGGTAATAACTGACCGACAGGCGCACGTTGAAAGCGCCGGAGAAAACGTCCATCAGCGCCGAGATGTGTTCGCTTAAGGTCAGTCCGACGGAAAATTCAAAGGGGTTTACGGAGATGGGAAACAACGTGCCGGCATTTGGGGAGAAAATCATCATGTCTTTCATGTCCGGGTCGTTGAAGAGCACGCGGTATTCTTTTTTCGCGGGCTCGAAGACGAGAAAAGGTATCCCGTATTTTTTCCACAGCGTCGAGGTCATGTGCAGCATAGTGTTCGTCTTGCCGTGTCCGGGAGTGCCGCTTATGAAAGCGTGTTTTGTGAAGTTTTCGAGAGGAAAGTTGATATTGTGCCCGGACGTATCCCTGCCCAGGAAGATCCCCTCTTTCTCGGGATCGGCCGCCGTCTCCTTGGGAAGCTGGATCACTTCTCCCTCGTAAAGCGCGGGGAGCCTGAAAAACGCCGCCGCCTCCTCATATGTGAACGACGTCGGCCAGAAGTTCAAAGGCTTATAGAATCCGTCCGTCGTGAACGAGACGTCCTTAATTCTATCGTCTTCCTCATTGCCCTCAAACAGTAATTGATGGAAGACGTGGAATTGGGCGGGAAAGGTATAACCTTCAACTCCGTTTTTGCCGTTCGAAATGTCGTGAACAGTGTACTCGCCTTTTTCGAGAGCCTCTGAAGCGGCGGAGTGAAGCAACAGTTTCGCGTGGTACGCGTCGTTGGCGAAAGCGAAGATATTCGCCTGAAAATGTGGTGTGGTCTCGATTTTATCAAGCCACTCCTCGAACTGTTTCAGTGCGTCCTCGGCGTTGTGATCGCGGCGTGACAGACGACTATTAGTAGAGATGCTAATCCTGTTGTCGCCACCGTGTCCAGCGAGTTCGCGCAGGGCTGTTATGGGCCGGTCGAACGCCTTTCGTGTCTTGTCAGTCAAAGGCTGGGGAAAGATGTCCACGCGGTATGCACTGTCATTTTGGATGGACTCCATCATTCGAAACGTATCTATCAGGCGCGCGTCGTCGTTTATCTCCCATGATGGAACGAAAAACAGCGTGGTATCCTGTTGCTGGACGGCGGCGTTGTCATTCCGCTTTGAAACGATTTTTCTCTCCCGTTTGGTCAAAACACACGCGGATTGGAAAAACTGTTTCTCAAGCCTCCATCGGCTCGCGTCGTCTTTCGACAGTTTGAAATATTCCCGAAGAGACGAGCCCTTCAACAATTCGTCGACGATTTCGAGACGCTCATACTCACCACAGAAGGCAATCCCGATATCGAGGCGTCTACCGTCGGCTTTCGCGCGACTGTATGTGATAAAAAGATGCAGCGTCAGCTCGTAAAGGGCACATATCGCCGCCCACTGGCGGAGAAAAACTTTTTCGAGTTCCAGCAATCCGCCAACATCGCTTTCCGGCAGCGCCTGATATTTGGTCATGGTAAGGTCGGGCAGTTTGTCTATGAAGTAGCAGGAGTAAGTTCGCATTCAATTCCCCTCCGCCTGGGACCGTTTTCCGGTTATTTGTTACATTATAACGATCCTGACGTTTCCTCATCAATGAATGGATCCGGCTGCGGATTCACTATTTTGTCTATCGATCGCCGAACAGTATCCCTCAAGGTGTGGATGATTTTTCCGTGAATGGGATCGGCATTTTGTTTCAGGGCCATAGCCTGTTTCCCCTCCGAAATTGCGTCCTTGCCCCGCGATAGGTAAAGAGTGTAAATCTGGACAGTCAGTCCTTTCAATCCGATCGGCAAGAAGATTACATACAACCCAGCATAATCAAGCCCGTCTTTTGTACTGCGTCTCAGGAGAAGCCCCTTGCCTTCGATTTCCTTTTGTCCGCCTGAGAGAAGAAAAGCCGCCTCGTGGCGCTGGCAAATCACTTCCTTTCCGAAGTCGGAGGTGATATTTGCCTCGATGTTTTTATACGCGGCCTCGACATCAAAGCTCCCGACGGAAGCAATCGGAATGGACTCCTCCGGTTGCCACAAGTCAATCGTGAGGGCGTAGCCGAGGGTTTTCTTTTGACGATCGAGTTCCTTGAAAAAAGAAGATATACTGTTTTTGTCCCAATTCAGTGATTCCGTGTCCATATACAATATATCGCCGTCGGAACTCGGCGCGGGGGTTTTGATTTCTGGCATTGTGGCCCCACTTCGATCGACATACTTCAATTTGGCCTTCGTCTTATCGCAGCCATTAAACGCATCCACGGACACACCCGCTGTGCAAGGAAGCCTTACTTCCCTTAAATTGAGGCAATTCGCGAACGCTTCTTTCCCAATGCTCACCACTTTCGGCGCATAAACCGTCCTGAGTGCTTCACATCCTGAAAAGGCGGATTCGCCAATTGTTGTCACATTGTCGAGGGAAAGCTCAGTGATGCTTTTGCAGAGACCAAACGCAAAATTATCGACGGTCTCTACTTTTGGAATTTGGACAGTCGTCAAATTTTCGCACTTGTAAAACGCTTGTAGGCCGATAATCTTTGCTTCTGGCAATTGAACAGCGGTCAGTTTTTCGCACTCATAAGCCGCCCGCACGCCAATAATTTCTGCTTTGGGAAGATTAAGTCCTTCTAAGCTGCAACATTCCATGAAAGTTCTGTTGCCTATAGTTTTCGCGGAGGACAAATTGACGGTTGTAAGATTTTTGCATTTACAAAACACGCCAAAGTAGTCTTTGCGCGGGTCTTCATATTCGCCAACCTCCTCCGCCTTCGTTAAGTCTATCTTTTTAAGTTTACTGCAATTAAAAAAAGCGCTGTCGCCAATAATTTCTGCCGATGGCAAGGATACTTCTTCCAGTTGGTTAAAACAGCTAAAAGCGCTATATCCTATGGCCTTAGCGTTTTCTGCACTTATCTTCCATATTTTTCCCTGAAAAATTGAATTATTGTCGGGTCGTGGAAATCCAGTTAGGCTTTCTTGATAGGTACTGAATTCCATACTGAACTTCGTCTGGGATTTTTTAGCCGCCCAGAACAGCGCCGTATCGAAATTAAAGGCTTGAGACCATTCGATGTCTTTAATATCATCGAGATGCTTTTTTTCAACTTGGGATAAAAACTCGGATTGCCCGACATCATCAAGTGGAGTCGTAATCCAAAGCCAGCCAAAAGCTTCTTCGGACAGATTTCCTATTATTCTTACATCAGGATCATTTTCACAGTTCATCAATCTTCTCAAGGTGTTGAGAATTGTGTTGTAACGCATATAGCTATCCTCACCAGGAGAAGGAACCGCACATAAATTATTCAGTATTTTGGCTTCAATTCTTTTCATACGAAAATCCTCCTTTTAGTTTGTAGACAATAATAGCGAGCGCATTTTTCCCTGTAAATATCCTTCTTCGGTTCGCGTTCTACCGCACGGCTTCCAGAAGCGCTTCGCCCGATGCCCTTCAATATCTTGCCGCGCAGGTAGTCGGCGTTTTGTTTCAGAAAAGTTCCTGCTCACCCTCGGCGCCCATTTCCTATGTTGCAAGCGCGGTGTGTAAATTTCGACTATCAGGGCCTTTTTCTCCAAAAAGGGATAATTGAATCTCATTCTATTCCTGCGTCTTGGAACCGTTACGAATGAGATCACCAAGCCATACCCCAAGATTCTCATTACTCATCGATCCTGAATTTATCTCCGCGCAGTGGATAACCTTGTTCAATGCTACCTCCAGTTCCATTATGCTGCCGTATATATGCTGAATCAGACAGAGTATCGCGTTCTCCGGCACCTCGCATCCCCTTACCTCGGCCTTTTTACAAGTATTGCCACCATAGTCTCAGGATCAGGAAGTTGTATGCCTACGACAAGCCCTCTGGTAAAGCCTGATACAAGGTGTTTCAAAATGCCTTCAATGTCTTTGGGAGGAATATCGGAGCTTATTATACTTCTGTTTGTTGGCTTCGTAAAGATTGCGCATAGCATCAAAAAAAAAATTTGACACGAAAAAGCCGCTCGGCGAGCGGCTTGGAAGGTAATTGCTTCCTGTTTAACTGTCGAGAACCCGAGCCTAAAGGGTGAAGATTTAAACCCTTCCGGCTTACGGTTTTTCAAACGGCAAAATGTCGTTTAGGCGAATTAATAAGCGTTTCCTTAAATTCAAGCCAAGTGAACGATAGCCCTGAATCCAGAAATAACAAGGATTCAGGGCTTTTTCGTAAGCTGGTAAATTGATGTAAATTGCCTTAAAGTGAATTTGACACCGTACTAAGGACGCCCTGAGTGGGT